>JAZDIG010000092.1:0-2698 GCA_043805105.1 Candidatus Glassiibacteriota bacterium
CCCGTTTGTTGGCCTGGACCGCGGAGATAATCTCCAGACCCTCGTCGATCCGGTAAGTCAGGGGTTTTTCGTTGTAGACGTCCTTGCCGGCCTCCACCGCCTCGATCGCCATCTGCTTGTGCCAGTGGTCCGGGGTGGCGATCACTACGGCGTCTACGCTCTTGTCCTGGAGTATCTGGCGGTAGTCCTTGACCGGCTTGGGTTTTTTATTGCAGCGGTTGATCGCACGCTGGACCCGGCCGGTATAAGCATCGCAGACGTTGACAATTTCGAAATCGGGAATCATCAGCATCGAGTCCATGATCTGCTGGGCGCGGGCGCCGGTGCCGATAAAACCGACCGTGACCTTGTCCGAAGGGGGCACCGCCCCGAACAGGCCTGACTTGCTGGTGGCGATCAGAGCGCCGAGTCCGGCGGCTGCGGCACCCTTGGTGAGGAAATTACGGCGATTGATCTCCTTACGGCTGGATACCATCGGAATCCCCCTGTAAACAGGTGAATTGTTTGGCGGTTGCTGCCCGGTAAAATTCGGACAGGTTCCGGTGAAGGAATTTCAGTCTGCAGGAATGTGATTCGTAACCGGACCGTACGTCAGAAAAAAGACGTGCAGATCATGGTCGCAGCCTGTCTGCACGGCAACGATAATTTTCTTAATCGGCGAAGCGTCCCCAGCGTGGACTGCCAGACGGCGGTTCGAGGGATGTTCACCTCATGCTACGGCGGCAAAGCCTGGCGGGGCTGCAGCGGCCAGCCCCGCGAATCGAGGTTAACCTTGAACAGTTAGAAAGTCAATATTTTTCACCGCGCCCCGGCGCTCAGGGGACAACGCCACTGGCACCCATCTTGCATAGGCTTCCATGAGAAAAATTTGAGTCCACGGCGGTTTGGTGTTATCTTTGCCGTTTCGCAAAGGAACCGGGGCAGCGGGCGGGCGGTATTACTTCCAGGCCCGGGTGACGGCCTCAGTCACAGAAGGTACTCAACCAGTTGCGATTTGATGCCACGTAGAATATCGGTCTTGTTGACATCTGCCATACTCTTTCTGCAGTCAGCGACTGCCGCCCCCCGGGCTGCCGACTGGCAGGCGGCAGGCTTCGCAGCTTCTCCCCGCAGCCGTCCGCACTTTTCCATACCCAACCCGGACGCTCCGGCGCTCAAGAGCTTCCTGGGGGGCAGTCCGGCTGGCGCCGGCCTGGCCGGCGCAGTGTGGCCGCAGCACTACCGGATCGGAGTGATCCGGGTTGAGTTCCAGCCGGATGACGACCCGGCCACCACCGGCAACGGCACCTGGGGCGACCTCCCCTTCTTCACTTTCCAGGACTCCTCTACCGGGGTAATCATCCAGGATACCACGATAGACTCCAAGTCCAAGCTCTATATCCAGCGCAATCTTCTCTCTGTCTCCCAGTACTACGAGGCGGTGAGTCTGGGCAAAGTGATATTCGAGGTGCCGGACAGCGAAGACATCTCGAAAATCTACCGCCTGCCCAATGAAATGGCCGAATACGGCAAGGACGACGACTACTCCCTGCGCACCTCCAAGCTGGCGGTGGATGCGGTGCAGGCGGCCGATGGGGAACTGGACTTTTCCAAGTACGACGTGGTGATGGTCTTTCACGCCGGCTGCGGCCAGCACACCGACTTCGATGAAAAGAGCCCGGACGACATTTTCCCGGTGTCGATCAATTACGTTCTCCTGCGCGAAATCCTCGCCGATGGCGACCCTTCCTACCAGGGAATCGAGTCCAACGACCGCAATCCGGACGGCAGCCCCTTCCACGTGAAATTCATCCAGGTATTCCCCGAAACTGCGGTCCAGGACTGGGAAGTGGCGGGGAACCAAGGGGGCCCGCTGCAGGGCTTGCTGGGAGTGATCTGCCACGAGCTGGGTCATTTCTTCGGCCTGCCCGATCTCTACGATACCTACGTGGGAACCCGGCCCACGCTGGGCTTCTACACGCTGATGGCCACCGGCTTTTACAATTCGGTGAGCCGGATCCCCAGCCACCCGGATGCCTGGAGTAAAATACTCCTCGGCTGGATCGATCCGCTGGTGGTGACCGGGGACGTGCAGAACGTTCTGCTGAAGGCCACCGAGCTGCCTGCCGACGGCCTGCCGCAGGTGATCAAGGTGCCGATCTCGAGCACGGAGTACTTACTGATCGAGCTGCGGCTGCGCGACCAGAACTTCAATAACCGGTTCGATTACCATGAAACCGGCGGCAACACTTTCCCCGACGTGATGAAGGACGACTACCGGCTGCCGTCCGGCAGCCTGGCCGAATTCGACTGGTCGATACCCAACACGGATGCGCCGGGACTGCCGGCCATGAGCGCCGCCGATTCGGCCAGACTGGGCAGCGGAGTGCTGATCTGGCATATCGATGAGGAAGTGATCCGCGAAAACTACACGCGCGACCTGACTTTCAACACGGTCAACACTGAACCACACCATCTGGGGATCGACCTGGAGGAAGCGGACGGCCTCCAGCACCTGATCGAACCTTTCCCCGCTACTCTCAATCCCGGTTTCGGCAGCCCGTTCGACGTTTTCGGCGGGATGGTGCCGGGAGTCAAGGCCGCCGAACTCGGCAACCTCAACCTCTCGTTCGGCCCTTACACCAATCCCAATTCTTCCAGCTACACCGGGGTTCCTTCCAACCTCGAGGTTTCAGGTTTCCGGTCGATGACCGTGTCG
>JAZDIG010000093.1:0-5810 GCA_043805105.1 Candidatus Glassiibacteriota bacterium
CATCCGCCGGGGGAAGATACTGTCGTCCATGCCTTTGGCTCCGCCCCAGGCCCCGCCCACGGCGATATTGAGGATCAGGTACTGCTCCCGGTCGAAAGGCCAGGCCTCCTCGCCCGTGCCGTCGTTCTCGAAAGTGAAATACTTGGCGCTGTCGACGAAGAAGTCTATCCTGTGGCCGTCCCATTCGACCGCGTAGACGTGAAAGTCATCGTACGGCCTGACAATGCCGATCCGGGAGCCTTTCTGGGTTCTCTGCACGTGGTTGAACTTTTTCGTGTGCACGGTGCCGTAAATGGTGTCGGGGTTAAAGCCCACGTTCTCCATGATGTCGATCTCGCCGCACATCGGCCAGCCTACCCGGCCGATGTTGGTGCCGAGCATCCAGATGGCGGGCCACATTCCCAGCCCCGTGGGGATTTTGGCCCTGACTTCGATCCGGCCATACTTCCAGGCCTTTTTATTCTGCGTGGATACACTGGCGGATGTATATTCGGCGAACTCCCGCTTCCTGCCCCAGGCGCCTCTGCCGGCCGCCGATGGCTCGTAGGCCGGATTTTTGAACTTTTCCTTGAGCGCCGTGAGCACCAGCATGCCGTTTTCGACCAGCACGTTCTCCCGGCGCGCCCGGGTATAGTACTGCAGCTCCTCGTTCCGCACGAACCCCTCCTCGTAGCTCCAGCGCGTGCTGTCCGGAAGCCCTGCGTAATCGAACTCATCCGACCAGATCAGCTTGCGTTCCTGGGCCTTGGCCGCCCCGCAGACCAGGGCGATCAACAAGAGTACACGGTACATTTTCCCCTCCTTTGCGACCGGTGGCGGTACCGAAAGCGTTTAGGCTCGCTCGACCGGAAGTTCAGTATTTTGGCGTTTCTTATATCTAAATTGACTATCAGTAACCTGCCAGGCTTTTTCCATGACCGGCTGTATCGCGTAAGAAACGCCCCGTTCGCCGGTTTCGGGTTTTGAGACGTATCCTTTTTCAAGGGTCGCCGCTTGGAACATTTCTCTGGAACTCGTTTACCACTCTTTGTATATTTAGATTGAGAAGCAGTATCATAACTATTTCCGGGGCCGGCAGCCGGCCGGCCTGGGGTCAAGTGGGGGATGCAGTTTTAACTGATAATCAGGCTGTGCTGCCTGACTTTCCAACTCGATGAGGAGAAGCACAATGGCTGACAAGAAGATCATTGCGGTGGTGGGCGCCACCGGGTCGCAGGGCGGCGGCCTGGTTCGGGCCATCCTGGCCGACAAGAGCGGCGGTTTCGCCGTGCGCGCTCTCACCCGGGACACCGGCTCAGACAAGGCGAAAGCGCTGGCCCGGCTGGGCGCCCAGGTGGTCGCGGCGGATGTCGATAACGAAGTAAGCCTGAAGAAAGCGTTCGAAGGCGCCCACGGGGCCTTCTGCGTCACCTTCTTCTGGGCGCACTTTTCCCCTGAGAAGGAGCTGGTCCAGGCCACCGCGATGGCCGGGGCGGCCAAGCACGCCGGCCTGGGCCACGTCATCTGGTCCACCCTCGAGGACACCCGCCGCTGGGTGCCCCTCAGCGACAACCGCATGCCCACCCTCATGGGCAAATACAAGGTGCCGCACTTCGACAGCAAGGGCGAGGCCGACCAGGCGTTCTCCGTTCTCGGCCTGCCGGTCACGTTCCTCCTGACCTCGTTCTACTGGGACAACCTGATCTATTTCGGCATGGGCCCCAAAAAAGGCCCGGACGGCAAGCTGGCCATCACTTTTCCCATGGCCGACAAGAAGCTGCCGGGCATCGCCGCGGAGGATATCGGCAGGTGCGCCTATGGTATTTTCAAGCGGGGAAGCCAGTTCATCGGTAAGACCGTGGGCATCGCCGGCGAACACCTGACCGGCAGCCAGATGGCCGCCGCCCTCACGCGGGCGCTGGGCCAGCCGGTGCGCTTCAACGATGTGCCGCCCGAGGTGTACCGGGGATTCGGTTTCCCGGGCGCCGAGGACCTGGGCAACATGTTCCAGTTCAAAAGAGACTTCGAAAGCGCCTTCTGCGGCGCCCGCGACCTCAAGACCGCCCGCTCCCTGAATCCCGAGCTGCAGACATTTGACCAGTGGCTGGCCCTCAACAAGGATCGGATTCCGCTGGAGTGACCCGCCGGCCGGCCGGCGGATACCGCGGCCCGGTTTATCGTTCCGGATTGGCAAGGCCGTATCTCTTTCACATTGCGAGATACGGCCTTTTTTTATTCAGTCGGAGTCGGGGCCGGGACTTACTTTCCCTTCTTGAATGCTGCGCGGATAAGTTGTACTTTCAGGTGAACAGGCGATCCAGGCCCTGGATTGTTGAACAGCACCCTACTTTATCCAAGAGATGCGGATGTCCGGCTCCGCGAAATCTTCCTTTCGGCCGGGAGCCCCCCGGCGGCGCGTGCCGATCGGGGCGGTCCTGATCCTGACTGCGGCCTTCACCGCTGCGGCCTGGATCCCCATTCGCCTGCACGGTGCGCCCGGCCCGGAGTCTGCGGCGGTTTACCGCGGCGATATCGATGAAAACGGAAAGATAGACATTTTCGACCTGCTCTCGCTCCTGAAAATGATCAGCGAGTCGCAAGCCCAGGAGCAGAGAAAAGCGCAAATCGCCGACCTGGACGCCAACGGCAGGCTGAATATTTTCGACCTGCTCGGCCTGCTGGCGGTGATCAGCCGCCGCAATCCACCCGAATTGATCAATTTCGGGCCGTCCATTACCATCGCCGGCATCGATCCGTCTAAATCGATCGAGGGAGACACCGTAGTCATCAGGCTGGATGGAATCGAGCCCGGCGACGATCTGTCCGGCTTGAAGGGGTTCATCGATGGAGTCGAGGTGCCGCTGGTCACGGCCGGTGAAGGCGATTCGGTCAGCCTGGTCGTACCCGGCTGGTGCGGCGATGGATCATTGAATTTCCAGCTTGGCGACCAGTCGAGCGATACCGTCCGGCTGGGGTACGTCAAGGTGAGGGATGACGGTCTCGCCTCCAAGTACGTGCTCGATGAGGGCCTGGAGAACGATCCGGATGTGCTGCTGTACGAGGGGTTCGAGAGCGACAACTGGATGGACCGCTGGCCGGAGGTTTCCACGAACCATCTCAACTACCAGAACATCGAATGGCGGCAGGAATACAGGGTGGCCGGCGTGCGGTCGCTCTCCCTGCTGATGTCCTCGACTGCGGGCGCGGACGCCGCCGGCTGGATGCATTACTGGTGGGATGGCTCCGATGTGGCTTACTGCCGCTACTATTTCAGGCTTTCAGCCGGCGGCAACTGGGGCAACCAGAAAATCATGCAGTTGCACGGCCATCCCAGGGGAGCTAAATACGGCACCGGCGCCGGCAACCGCCCCACCGGCTACGACTGGTTTTCCACCGGCACGGGGGTGGGAGGCAACAACGGCCCCCCCTGGACCTGGGTGATCCTTTACACCTACCATCCGGACCAGATCGGCGACTACGGAGACAACGTTAATCCCAACCAGGGGCTGACGCCGAAAATCCCAGAGGAGCAATGGGTCTGCTATGAGTTCATGATCAAGCTCAATGATCCCGACCAGGCCAATGGGGAGCAGCGCCTGTGGATCAACGGCCGCCTCTATATCGAGCAGCTCGGCCTGCGCTGGCGCAAGACCGATAACCTGGTGATCAACAACCTGATGCAGCCCAACTATACCGGCTTTCCGCCGGCCCCCGGCACTACTCGCACTCTCTGGCTGGACGCCATTGTCCTGGCGAAAAGCTATATCGGCCCGGTACGGAAAAATTAGCTTAAGCGACTCGATACTTCATTCGGATAGGTCGTCTGGATCCCCAGCCTCCTGGCCTGATTTAACCTTGAATTCTCTTGGCGCTAAATACAATTGATCTGTCCGGTTCAGGAGATATAATATCGGGAGTACCGTGTGCTGAATCAGAAACGAAAAGCTAACGTGGCAATGCTTTCCGTGGTGTCGAACGGCCTTCTGGTAATTCTCAAGGTCATTGTCGGCCTGATGATTGGTTCAGTATCTGTCATCTCGGAGGCGATTCACTCGGGAGTCGATCTGCTGGCTGCGGTCATTGCCTTTTTTGCCGTAAAGACATCTGCAAAACCAGCCGATAAAGAGCACCCTTTCGGTCACGGCAAATTCGAGAACCTGTCGGGAACGATCGAGGCCCTGCTCATTTTCCTGGCGGCCGCCTGGATTATTCATGAAGCTATCGACAAACTCATGCGTCCCGAATTGCTGGAAGAAGTGGATTGGGGTATCGCGGTGATGCTGTTTTCCGTCCTGGCTAATACGGTTGTCTCCAAGCAGTTGTTCAATGTGGGAAAGGAGACGGATTCGGTGGCTTTGCTGGCGGATGCCTGGCATTTGAGGACTGATGTCTATACCTCTGCCGGCGTCATGGTCAGTCTCGTATTGATCCGGGCAGGTGAAGAAATAATGCCCGGAACCGATCTGCAATGGTTGGATCCGGTGGCCGCCATAATAGTGGCGCTGCTGATAATAAAGGCCGCCTTTCACCTGACTGTAAGCTCCGCCAAAGACCTTCTCGATGTGAGTATTTCTCAGGATGAAGAGGCCTGGATTAATAGTTACCTCTCAGGCCTCAGAAACGGCGTTTGCGGATATCATGATTTGAGAACGCGTAAGGCGGGTTCCGAAATATTCGTGGATTTTCACCTGCTGGTCGATCCGGTTATGTCCGTTGAAGAGTCACATCGAATTGCCGATTCAATTGAGCGCGATATCCAGGAGCACTTCAGAGAATCCAAAGTTATTATTCACATCGAGCCCTCCGGGAATTCTTCTAACCTGCCCACCAATAATGATTCCAGGTCCAATAAGACAAATGAGGCTCATCTGCAAAACCCTCATGAGTACAAGTTCTGAACCGCCATACCCTGATTTCTCTCTGCCAACTCCTCCTGCATCTCAGCCGGGAATTTTTTTCAAATAGTCTCGCCTCGTTTCGCGATAACTTTATTCTGCCTCAATACAGGTGATCTCGGCTGGAGACTCGAAACCGGCCTTGCCATTCCGGCTCGGTACTCCTCGTTCTTCGCTTTCTCTTGTATTCTCCCTTACTGCATTGTATACATTATACGGGCAGGTCATTTAACCGGACTAACGAATCGGAAGGAGGCTGTCATGCGGTATCTCGTTTTATTAACCAGCGTCATTTTTCTATTAAGCGCCGGTATAGTTGCCGCGCAAAAGGGCCAGGTCAATTTTTCCGGTAAATGGGCTCTGAACACGGAAAAAAGTGATCTGGGCGATAACTCCGGCGGCAGAAGAGGGGGCATGCCCGCCTCGGCGATGACCGTGGATCAGAAAGACAATAAGCTTGTCGTCTCGTCTACCCGGAAAAACAGGGATGGAGCGGATGAAACCAGCACCGCTACCTATACCCTGGACGGCAAGGAATGCAAAAATGAGAGCCCCAACCGGGTGACTCTGTCGACTGCGAAATGGGCGGCTGATAGCAAATCGCTCACCATCAGCTCCACGATTACCGGTTCCAGAGGCGGTCAGGAGTTCACCACGAAAGCCACTGAAATATGGTCAATGGCCGAAGGTATGCTCTCCCTCAAAACCACCCGCACGACACAGAGAGGCGAGAGTACTACCACCGCAGTATATAATAAATCTTAAGATACACTAATTTGGCGCCAAAAGAGCGGTGACCTGCCCCCTGCTTTTTAAATCCGGCTCTCACGAGCGGATTCGAGCGAAGAAAATCTGCTGAAAAGATGCTATTCGATATTGAAGGAAAGTATCTCCTCAGGCATCGCTGCCGGAAATAATCAGCTATAGCCCTGCCGT
>JAZDIG010000094.1:0-4684 GCA_043805105.1 Candidatus Glassiibacteriota bacterium
CTGGATGCAGCTCTGGGCGCCCCGCACCAGGTTTTCGATCACCTGCTTCTTTTCTTCCTCGCTGAAATTGGGGTGATTGTACAGCCAGTCGAAAGCGAAGGCGTCCCACATCAGCTCCAGCCCGGCATCGGTGGTGTCTCCATAGCCCCTGCGCCGCAGAAGCTCGGTGATGGCGCTGTCGGCGGCGGCGCCGTCGTCCAGAATGACCGCACGCATGGCCCAGCTTTGAGGGCCGCGATCGCCGAGTCGCTTGAGGAAGGGCGCGTAACGGGGGTCGCGGGCGCGTACTTTCAACACATCGGTGGTCACGCACCTCTTGGCCCAGGGCTGGTCGCGGAACAACAGGCGCGGATGGCCGGGAAAGACTTCGGCGGCGGACAGCGGCAGAACACTGACAAAAACGGCCAGGAATAAGAAGAAATTGAGCCGGCGGTTCATCTGGAAACTCCTGTTCGGGTGGGTATGGAGTGGAAGGTGCTTCGACCGAATCTAAGCCGAAAGACGTGCGCCAGTCAAGAAAGCTGATCCGACGGTTCGGGATTATCTTGACATTTACGTGCGGCGGAGTTTTACTGGTTGAAACCCTTGATCAGACCGCAAGAATGGAAGGCAACGATTGGAGAGAGACGGGCAAAATTCGGTGCGAAAAGTAGGCTGGCTGGTGGCCGCCAGCCTGGTGTTCTCCAACATGGTCGGTTCGGGGATTTTCACCACCAGCGGCTACCTGCTTGCTAACCTGCGTTCGCCCTGGCTGCTGCTGGCGATCTGGGTGCTGGGCGGTGGACTGGCTCTGGCCGGCACGCTCAGCTACGCCGAACTGGGCGCCGCCCTGCCGCACTCTGGCGGCGACTACGTCTACCTCAGAAAGGCGTACGGCCCCGGCTGGGCGTTCATGAGCGGCTGGATGGCGTTCTTCGCCGGCATGGGCGCTCCCATCGCCTTGGCATCGTTTACCTTCGTCGAATACCTCGGCCGGCTCTTTCCGGCTCTCTCGATCCAGGACCGGGAACCGTTTTTCGAGCTGTGGAGGCTGACTCTCACGACCTCTCCCGGCCACCTGACCGCGCTCGGCGTGGTCTGGCTCCTGACCCTCGTGCATTACCTCGGCATCCGCACCGGCGGCAAGCTCCAATTGACCGTGACCCTGGTAAACATCACCCTGATCCTCTCCTTTATCCTGTTCGGCTTTTTTTCCGGCGCCGGCAGCTGGACGCACTTCACCGGCAGCCCGGCCGCCCCCTCGGTCTCCGCGGGCTTCTTCCCGGTGATCGCGGTTTCGTTGATCTGGGTGATGTTTTCCTACTCCGGCTTCAACGGGGCGGCCTACGTGGCGGGTGAAATCGACCGGCCGGGCCGCAGCCTGCCCCTGGCCCTGGCCGTGGGCACCGGCACGGTGACCCTGCTGTATCTGGCCCTGAATACAGTCTACGTTTATGCGAGGCCGGTGGGCGAGCTGGCGGGCAGGATGGACGTGGCGGGCGTGGCCGCGACCGGGCTTTTCGGGCCGGCGGTGGCTGACATTTTCGGCGTGGTGATATCGACCTGCGCGCTGGCCGCCTGCAGCGCGATGATCTGCCTGGGACCGCGTATCTACGAGGCGATGGCAGCCGATGGCTCGTTCTTCGCCTCGGCCGCCCGGCGCAGCCGGAGGTTCGGCACCCCGGCCGCAGCTCTGTTTATCCAGGCCCTCTACGTAAGCCTCTTGATCTTCATCGGCAGCTTCGAACAGCTTCTGACCTTCTGCGGCTTCCTGATCAGCCTCTTCAGCGCCCTCACCGTCTCCAGCCTGTTCGTCTTGCGCCGGCGTTTCCCCGGCCTGCCGCGCCCCTTCCGGGTGCCGGGCTATCCATTCACTCCCGGCCTCTTTGTGGCCGTCTCGCTCTGGATGATGTTCTACTCGTTTTTCTCGCGGCCGGTCGAATCGCTTATCGGTGCCGTTATCGTGGCCGCCGGCCTGCCGGTCTACCGGCTGTGGAAGTGGAAGAACCGCGTCGGATAAATGACGGGGCCGGCGGCCGGGTTTTTACTGCCCTCGGCGGGGGCGGGCCGGCACGGACATTGCCGGAACCACCTCCGCGAGAACCCCTCCGCCGGCGCGCAACGCAATGTCCGTGCCCGCCCGCCCGGCTCCCCTCCTCACTCCGGCGCTGCCCCGGAGATAAACGCGGCCAGGTCGAGCTTGAGCTTGGCCAGGGACTTGCTCTCGATGTACATCATGTGCCCCGCCTCGTAATAGCCCAGGCTCACGTTGCCCCGCAGGCTCCGGTCCAGGCCCAGGTGGTCGAACGTGTACTGCGTGGCGAAAAAGGGAGTGGCCAGGTCGTAGTAGCCGTTGGCGACGAACACCTTGAGGTGCGGGTTCTGGGTCATGGCCGAACGCAGGGTTTCGGCGACGTTGACATAGCGGTTCTCCCAGTTGCCGAAATTCCAGGGGTGGACCCGGCCGGTGAGGATTTCGTAGGGCAGGTCGCTTTCGAAAGCCAGCTCGGCGCGCACGTACTGGTTGAACGCGGCGGTGAACGCTCCGTGTACCGAGGCGTAGCTGGGGTCGTAATCCGGGGTTTCGCCCGCGCCGTCGCGGTCGATACCGGTGAACCGGCTGTCGTAGCGGCCCATCGTGCGGTCCCGGTCGCGCAGCAACTCCTTACCGAAACGCGGCATGCTTATCCGCAGGTCGGCCCGTTTGACATAGTCCCGGCCCAGGCCGGTCAGACGGGCGAGATTATCCGCGACCCGGGCCTTTTCTTCCGCTGACAGCGCTGACCCCTCGAACAGCACCCGGCGGTAATCTCCACCGGCGAACCGTTCGGCTTCCTCCAGGGCGGCCGCCAGTCCTCCCTCCTGGAGCTCGGCCGGCAGCCTCCGGTGATACCAGGCAGTGGCGGTGTAGCTGGGCAGGAACAGCACGTAGGGCAGGTCGTTGCCCGTGTTGAAACGGATGGTCTGGAAGTCGAGCACCGCCGAAACGAGGATGATCCCGTTGAGGTAGAGACCCAGCTCCTCCTGCAGGTGTCCGCTCAGGCCCGCCGCCCTGGTGGTCCCGTAGCTCTCGCCGATCAGGAACTTGGGCGAAACCCAGCGCTTGTTGCGGGTGGTGTACAGCCGGATGAACTTGCCCACGCTTTCGATGTCTTCCTCCACGCCGTGGAACTGCCCGGGGTCCTCCTCGGACACCGCCCGGCTGAATCCCGTGCTCACCGGGTCGATAAACACCAGGTCGGTCGCATCCAGCAGGCTGAAACTGTTGTCCACCAGATGGTAGGGCGGGGGCGGGGCGCTGCCGTCCTCTTCGAGCTGGACGCGGCGGGGTCCCAGCAGGCCAAGGTGCAGCCACACCGAACTCGATCCCGGCCCGCCGTTGAAACTGAACGACAGCGGTCTTTTCGACAGGTCCGTCACTCCGTCCCTGGTGTAGGCGATGTAAAACACGCTGGCCTTGGGCGTCCCGTCCTCCTCCCGCAGCATGATCGTCCCGGCCGTGGCGCTGTAATCGATCTTTTTCCCGCTGATCGTCACTGAATGCCGGGTCACCGAACTGACCTCGCGAGTCAGTTCGGCGGGTGGTTCCTTGGCGGCCGGCGCGGCGGCCTGGCTGGTGCTGTCGGCTGCGGCGGATAGTCCACCGGGGGCGGTGCCCGCGGCCAGCAGAGCGGCCAGTAAGGTCCTGCCTATCGCTGAAATCATTGGCGGTTCTCCTGGAGTTCGCTTTGACTGCCTGGTCGGTTTCTCTGACGTGTATGCTAACAGCCGGAGGATTTCGATGCAAGCGCCACGGCCTTCGCCCGATATCGAAAAATCTGCGTCAAAAGGCGGAAGACCGGCCGGGCAGCGCCGCCTCGGTTGCAATTCATCAATTTATTAAGCATAATTAGACGCATTTCTATTTTCAATTCCGCTGTCCGCCCAACTTTACCCGGGAGGCCCGATGTTCAAGAAAAGCATTTTCGCCGTGGTCGCCGTTTTCGTGGTCTGGACTGCTCTGGATTATGTGATCCACCAGCTGATCCTCGGCCCGGCCTATGCCGCCACCGCCCAGCTCTGGCGGCCCATGGAGGAAATAAAAATGGGCCTGATGACACTCGTCACCCTGCTGGCCGCCATCGCCTTCGTGGCAGTTTACGCCCGGTTGATCGGTGACAAGTGCCTGACAAAGGGACTGGAATATGGCTTCTGGTTCGGCTTCGGGGCTGGCGTTTCGATGGGCTACGGCATGTACTCGGTGACGCCGATTTCCTGCTTTATGGCTTCCACCTGGTTTATCGGCTCCCTGGTTGAGGCCCTGGCCGCCGGGCTGGTCACCGGCCTGATCGTCCGCCAGCCGAATGCGGCGCCTCAAGCTTAGCGCTTTAATTTACAATTACGGTGACTTTTTTTCTGATTCCAGCAGGTGAGTAGCCGTATAATACTTGCAAAGTCTGAACTTTGTCTTCGCAATTGGAGCGCTGCTAAAATTAGTACGATTTCACGTAGGGGCGGACCCCCATAAGCGCTAAGTTGTTATCATTGACATTTAATCTTTCAGGATGATTTGAATGACACACCTCGCCCCGGAAGCCGGGGCACTCCTCTTGCTAGAGGGGAGTTAAACACTTGTCATTCAGGCACTTGCACATTGCCTGAGCTGCGGCGGGAAAAATCCCCTCTAAAAAGAGGGGTGCCCGCGAAGCGGGCGGGGTGTGTAAAT
>JAZDIG010000095.1:0-8787 GCA_043805105.1 Candidatus Glassiibacteriota bacterium
GAAGCCGTCCTGGCTGATTTCGAAATTGCCGTCGCGGGTGTAGGCGACGGTGCCGTCCGGCTGCTGGATCTGGAAGAAGCCGTCACCGACAATGGCGATATCCAGATCGTTCTGGGTCTTGTGCAGTTCGCCCTGGGTGAACACCTTCTGCGTGCTCGACAGCCGGGTGCCGTGGCCCACCTGCAGTTCAGTGGGCACGATCTGGCCGGCGAATTCGGCCACGCCGGCGGGCCGCAGCGTCTGGTAGAGCAGGTCCTGGAACTGGGCCTGGGTTTTTTTGAAGCCGCTGGTGTTGACGTTGGCCAGGTTGTTGGCGATCACGTCGACCCGGACTTCCTGGGCTTTCATTCCGGTGGCCGAGGTGCGAAGAGCTCGAATCATTTTTTCACTCCTGTGAATACTATCGCCCGGGCTTCCCTGCGGGCGGTGTGCAACGTTAGATTCTGCCGGCCTGGGTCACCGCCTGCTGCAGGGTTTCGTCCTGCAGGCGGATCGCTCTCTGGCCGAGCTCGAACATTCTCGAAATCTCTATCATCTGTACCATCTGGTCTATCGGGTGCCCGTTGGCCCCCTCCACCACTCCCTGCCGCACTACCGCGTTCTGCGCCGTCTGGCCGGCTCCGCCGCCCTCGGGCACGAAAAGATTGTCCTGGGTCTTGAGCAGTTTGTAGGGCTTAGGGAAATCGGTGATACGCAAGGTTCCACGCTGAATGCCGTCCACCAGCACATCACCGTTGCGCTGCACGGTCAGCTTGCTGCCCTGGACGTTGATCGGCCCGCCGGTGCCCAGCACCACGAAGCCCTCGGAGGTGACCAGGTTACCATTGTTGTTGATCCCGAAGTTACTCGAACGGGTGAACTGGGTTCCCTGGGCGGTCTGCACGGTGAAAAAGCCGTCGCCATGGATCGCGAGGTTGAAATCGTTGTCCGTCACTTCCATGGGGCCCTGGGAAAAATCGGTACGCTCTTCCACCACCTGGCTGGCCGCCCGGCCGACCGCGGCCGAGTAAGCCGGAGGGGAGATATTCACCATCTGGGGCGGTTGGCCGCTGGTGGCGAACCCGTTCTCGCTCAGGTAGAGACTGGCGTCCACCAGGGCGCGCACGAAGGCACGGTCCTGCTTGTAGCCGGAAGTGCCGGTATTGGCCAGGTTGTTGGATGTCAGATCCTGGCGGTAGGACAAAGGCAGCATCCCTGCGGCGGAAATGTACAATCCCTTGATCATCGGGTTCTCCCTCTGGAAGCGGACCGGATTCCAATTTTTTTCACTTGCCCCGGAAAAGACTCGTACGGACGCACTTTTTCCGGCTGCGAAGCGAAAGGGCAAGCTTTATGCCACCGGGGGAGAGCTGGCCGATTCAGTCATGAAGGGGATGTGGGAGGAATCGAAACGTCAGGCTGGAGCAAATATTTCCGGTTGTCAGAAAATAATTGTGAGTTGATAGGTAATTATTGCCTGATAAGGCTCGGGACAAATTCCGGGGGTAAAAAAAAGTAATCCCCATCATGGAGCCCCGTTCTTTTTTTGTGGATAACTCCGAGGATCATCGTCCGTCGGCGGAAAAGCGACTTCTTTTACCGGCGCCAACGATATTCCATCGGCCTCCAGTGAGTAAAAGCTCACCTGTCGGGCTATGACGGGAATTACTTTTCCTGTATTTATTGTACAGTATATTCTCTCTCAGGTCAAGCTCCCGGTCAAAAGAGTCTGCCGGATATGGTCTTGGCTGCCAGGGAATTAGATAAAAAGCAGACCCGCCGCGGCTACGGCCCAGCAGTACCAGGCGAACCGGTCGAAACGGCCGGACTGAAGGGTCTTGAGCAGGAAAAAGATGGCGAGGAAGCCGGAGAGGAAAGCCGACAGGGCGCCGACCGCCAACACACCGGTTCCGGGTAAGGCGGGCGCACCCTGGCTGAACTCCGAGACGAATTCCAGGACTGCGGCGCCCAGGATCGCCGGGAGCGCCAGCAGGAAGGAGAATTCAGCGGCCCGTCCGGGAGTCAGACCCAGCAGGAGAGCCGCGGTGATAGTCGTCCCGGAGCGGCTGATTCCCGGCAGCAGCGCCACCGCCTGGGCCGCGCCGATCAGCAGCACGCGCCACCAGATCAGCCCCCGGGCCGGGTTGGCCTTGCCCAGCCGGGAAAGGCTCAGGATCACGCCGGTGACGGCCAGCATCAGGCAGACTTCCCGCGGTGAGTCGAAGGCGGACTCCAGCCGGTCCTTGAACAGAACTCCAGCCACAGCGGCCGGCACGGTGCCGATGACGAGGTACCAAACCAGCAGGCGGTGTTCGCGGGTGACTGCCGCATCCCCGGTCCCGGAGGGCTTGAGCGAAGCCAGCATGGCGCCGATCCGTTTGCGGTAGGCCAGCACGACCGCGGCCGCGGTGGCCACGTGCAGCGTCACCTCATAGGCCAGGCCGGGCAGCTCGAAACCCAGAAGGGCCTGGCCCAGCACGAGATGGCCGCTGCTGGAAACCGGGAGAAATTCGGTGAAGCCCTGCAGGATGCCGAGAATGAAAGAATAGAACAGTTCCACCGGATAGCCTCGGACCGGCTGCAACCTCTATCCGTGAGCCGGTTATAATAAAATGAATGAAGCAGGCAGACCGCCTGCCTGCCGCGGCCTGAATTTACACGAGTCTTTCCGGCCTTGTCAATGCCGGTAAACCCGGGAACCCGAATGTCGGCCCTGATAAAACGAATCGGCGAAATTATGCTCCTGGCGGCGGCGCTGACTGCTCCGCCGGCAAGGGCGGCGCAAAGGGACAGCTTGCTGGCGGTGGAGCTCTCCGGCCGGGCCCGACAGATTCTCGACTCCGGAGGCGACACCCGCCAGGCCCTGGGGCTGCTGGACCGGGCGGTCGAGGCGGACTCCAGGCACGCGCGGCCCCGGATCGAGCGCGGCAAGCTGTACCTCGAACTGGGACGGCTCGACGAGGCCCGCCTCGACTTCGAGGCCGCCCGCTGGAGCGATGACCCGCTGGTGCGCAGCGAAGCGCACGTGGGCCTGGGGGAAGTCTACCGCCGCACGCCGCTGCGAAATCTCCAGGCGGTGGCTGAATTCCGTCTCGCCCTGCGGACCGACCCGGAGAGCCGGGAGGCGCTCTACGCGCTGGCCCAGACCGGTTTCGCCCTGCGGCAGACCCAGGGCTACCGGGTAGCGGCGAAAGCCCTGGCCAGGCTGATCTGCAATGACCCGGGCTACCGGGACGCCTATCGGCTCTGGCGCGACCGAATCCTCGACCAGAGCGATGATGAATTGCGCGAGGT
The DNA here is from genome assembly GCA_043805105.1 of Candidatus Glassiibacteriota bacterium. GTDB lineage: Bacteria > Gemmatimonadota > Glassbacteria > GWA2-58-10 > GWA2-58-10 > JAZDIG01. Next base: position 3,274 of record JAZDIG010000095.1, read on the forward strand.
GGGCGCCTGCCTGGAACAATGGCTCGGCCAGCGGCCGGACAGCCTCGCCTGGCGGCTGGAGCTGGCCTGGGACAGTTTCCGCCTGGGCGACCCCGCCAGTGCGCTCGTCCGGCTGGCTGAGCTGGCAAAGTTCGGCGTGCAGAAAAAACGCGCGGAACGGAAAATTCTGGAGGCCCGCTGCCGTCTGGCGCTGGGAGACAGCACCGGCTTCGAATTCTGCTACGGGCAGGCTCTCGACCTGGCCGCCGAAGAAGGCGACTGGGACAGAATCCGCCTGGAGGCCGAAACTATCTTTACCCCGGAGGAAGCGGAAAGCTACGGCAAACTGGGCAATCCCCGGGATATCGCCGCTTTCTGGCGCCGGTTCTGGAACATTCGGGACCCGGACCCGCTGGACGGCCGCAATGAACGGCTGATCACCCATTATGCCCGGCTGCTCTACGCCGAAAAGATGTACCGCCAGCAGAACCCCCACAGCCTGTTCAACACCTCGCGCGACTACAACCGGCTGATTTCGCCCATGGCCAGCTACTACGAGTTTGACCCGGACCTCTTTTTCGGCAAGAGCCGCCGGCTGGTGCTCGACCAGCGCGGCCTGCTCTACATCCGCCACGGCCCGCCCGACCGCTACACCCATCAGGTCACCTGGTCCAATCCGATGGAAATCTGGTACTACGGAAACGTGCACTTCCTCTTCGAGAAGCGATTCGGGGCCGGAGAGTTCATCTACGTGCCGAGTGTCACGCCAGGGGCCGGGGACATCAACCAGGCCATGGTCAGCGAATCTTTCCGCGACCCGCTGCCGCCTGCCGAAATCGAATTCTACGCAGCGGATTTTGCCGGTGGCGACGGCCGGGTGGAGATCGAATTCTACGGTTCGGCGCCGGACAGCGCGACCGGGCCGCAGCCGGAAGTGGAATCGGCGTTCGGCGTGTTCGACAGCACCTGGAAGCGGCTCGCATTCGACCGGGAGCCGGCTGTCCGGGCTGGAGGCGAATGGCTGGGAGTCAACCGGGCGAGTCTGGCGCCTGGAGCGTACCTGTTCGCGCTGAGCCTGGAGGTGCCGGGACGGCGCTCGGTGGGCCGCGGGGGTCTGGAGCTGAAGCCCTTCCACACCGGCCGGCTCGACCTGAGCGGAGTGGTGCTGGGGAGCCTGCCGCGGGAAAACGCACCGCCCGTTCACTCGAGACTCGGTGTAACGCTCCTGCCCAGGCCGTCGCTCAGGTTCGCCAGGGGAGAGACGATCACCGTGTACCTGGAAGTCTACGGACTGGGCCGGACGAACCCCGGCAACGTGCGGAGTTACCGTGAATGGGTGACAGTGGGCCGGACCGAAGAGGAGAGGAAGGGCTTTTTCGGAGTGCTCGGCGGCCTGTTCGGCCGCAGCCGGCGCGAGGGCCGCACCCGGCTCACCCTCACTTTCGATCGTGCCCCGGAGGGTTTCGAGGGGCCGGTGCCGGAAAACTTCACCATCGATACCGCCGACCTCACGCCTGGGAGCTATAAGCTGGCGATCGAGGTGCGGGACAACAGCGACGGCCGCCGGGAGAACCGGGCGATAGAGTTCGAGATCGCACCGAGTCCGGGCGGGTAACCTGACGTGCGCCGGGGGTTGCATTTATAGTTTCGGTAAATTTTAAGATCCCTAGAAATATCTCCGAGCTTGTCTCTTCTCTCTCTTATTTGAGTATTATGGAGAGCGGATCAACTTGTAAACCCTGTGATAAATGCCTCGACTAACGGAACTTTTCTCTCGAATTCATGCTCTATATTATCACACATATCCTCAACGAGAAAATCCTTATTTAATCCATCAATCTTTCCATCAATTAAATTCTGAATAACTTCTTTTGTTTTGCTTGATGAGATTTTGTTGACTTCCTTTCCAAGAAGATAAGCCCCTGCCAAAGTTGAATCCCAATCATATTTTATCATGGGCTCTTCGTCCCTATACATACTATCGCGTATGGCTGGTATCTTATCAGATTGGCTAAGCAAGTAGAAAAGATCTTTAACATCTTTCTTACTCTTTCTATCTGTCCACGCAATGATTTTGAGTAATGCTATTCCTATTGGAGTGGCTACTGGGATATCGACTGGGGGCAAATCCTGAATTCGCACGACTACAGCATTATCAAAAGCTTCCTGAAAACCAAGGACATTCATTACTACATCTCCATCAGGAGGCCATTTTAAATCAGCTTCGGCATCCTGCACTCGTCCAAAGGGCACAATATCAACTTCCATTTGTAATGGACTACGCAATCGATGCTGGATACTTGTTTCAGTAAACCCTGCTTTTATAAGTCCACTTGTCATTTCAAAAAATGCCTTCCAATCCGTTACTTGTATACCAATATCGATATCCATAGTGGCGCGTTGGATATTGGCTCCATAGGCATGATGCATAATAATATCACGTGCCGAGGCTCCGACAACAACAAAAGGGATGCTCAAACGGCCAGCCACTTGATTAACTTTGATATATAGCTTGATGGCGGCTTCATCAAGCTTCCCTGATATATTGATCGATGTACTTGTCAAAGATGATCCTTGCAGCTTCAAGGTTTCGTGTGTCGCCGGTTGCAACTAAATCGGCATAAGCCAAAATCGGGTGAACTATACCTGCTCTTTCAAAATCATTCAGGCCAATCAAATCGTTTTGTTTTGTCCAAAACGGCCTATAAATTCTTATTTTACCAGGACAGTTTTCAGTCCATTCTGTAGCTTTTCGTAGCTTCAATGCTACAAATAGTTTATAGCCAGCCTTTTCTGGTAGATAGATAATCACCTCTTCGGGCTTCAAGTAGTTGGTATATTTTGCTGCAGCTACTTCTCCTCCCCAGTAAGCCTGGTATTGTTGAATATCAATGTTTTTCCACCAGTAGGGATCATCAGCAATATATTCGCCCAATTCAAGTTTGGGTCGCAGCTTTATTGGATAGACCGCTATCCAACGGTTCAATAACTCACGGTAGCGAACTAATCGCCGACCTCGCTTACCACCTCGGTCGATAACAAAACCTGCTGCTTTTAGATCATAAAGGATCCAGCCCACGGTGCCCAAGGCCACAGCGGCAGTGTTCGCTATATTCCGATAAGGCACGTTGACCAACTCTGGGTTACACAGAAAAGCATAAATGACTTTGAGGCCGGTGGCTTCGAAAGCGCGGCCGGTACCTTCTTTTTTATTAGTTGGACCGGCATTTTGTTGCCTATTCCCTTTTACAAAGGCGTAAACTGGCGGTTTATTGAGGTAGACGTTACCCACTACGTCGATGAACTGAACATTTTGCTCTCGCAGCTTGTCTGCCATGTTGGGATTCACATAGTCAGCCACCAATATGCCCTCCATTGGAAGGGCCTTTACCTGGTTGACCAGCGCTCCGAGATTAGCTTGTTGTGCCCATTTTTTTACCTCGGCGACCAATGTCTGATCATAACCCTCTATTTGAAGAATTGCGTCCAGTTGGCGTCCATCCCGCATTACCTGCCTTTGCTTTATTACCAAGCGCAAGCCAGTCTCGCGATAACAAGCCTCTATCGCTTGCTCCAGCAGATCCCATTCAATATTCGTTAATTGAGCCATATTGCTAACTCGCTGCAAGTGTACATTACCTTAAAAGGAGCAGGGCGACGACTGCAAACTCGTTTAATAATATAACTTGTACATTAATAATGTACAAGCTGGTATTTTGTACACCACGCGGTCTGCGATGTTCATTATTTATTATCGTTCATTAATAATGAACATACCATTTCTCTGTACGAATCAAGGCTTGCCAAGCTCACCTTGTATTCTATCTCGCAATATCTATGCGTAATACCGGGGCAGGGGGGAATTGAACAGATTAATCTCGCTTAAATCTTTTATGCTTGCTGTCAAATGTTTATTCGGTCGCAGTGACGGACCCCTGTGTCCGCCCGCTTTCCGACCGGAAAAAAAACGGGGCGAACAGTGAGTCCGCCCCGAGGGAAAAGCTCGCAAAAACGTTTATTCGCTCAATCGTAAAACAGCCGCAGCAGCCCGGACAGGAAGTACACGATCATCCCCCAGAGGGCCAGGGTGCCGGCCCAGGCCGCCCCGGTCGACCCGCCGATCACCCCGGTCAGGAACATCCCCAGCCCGATGAAAAACAAGGTCAGGAAGAAACGGCCTCCGCCGGAAATCGGGATGATATGGAACGCCCCGCCGTCATCGGCTGCATCATGGGTGCGGGCGCGCCAGATACTTTCGAGCTGCTGGTCGGAATGCGCCGGGAAGAAGAGCGAAGCGATGGGCGTCACCACCAGCACTGCTCCCGTGCTGAGGAAAGTGGAGAAGAAGAAAGCGTCCAGCCCGCGGTAGTAAGCTGACACCATGCCCACCACCACTCCCACCAGGTAGCCGATCAGCGCTCCCTGCCAGTTGGCTCTCTTCCACAGCAGGCCGTAGAAGATCGTGATGATGAAGAACGGCATATCGAATATCCCCACGACGGTCAGGTAGGCGGCCACCACGTTCTCGCCGATCAGGGGGATGATGTAAGCGAACGCGATGCCCATCGCCCCGGCGACGAAAGTCATGATTCGCACCATGAGCAGGGTCTGGCGCGGGGAGGCTTCCCGGTTGATTACGGTCTTGTAGACGTCGTTGCAGAAAAGAGTGGCTACTCCTTCCAGGTTCGTGCTGATCGTGCTCATCTGGCTGGAAAGCAGGCCGCAGGCCACCAGGCCGATCAGGATCGGCCCCAGGGTGGAGCTGATCAGGATGGGGAAAGCGCTGTCCATGTCAGTCAGCCCGGGGTGCAGGATCGAGCTGACCAGGCCGGGCAGGATCCAGAGCAGGGCGAACGGCGTGGTGATTATCCCGGCCAGCACCAGTCCCCGGGCTGAACTGCGGGCGTCCTTGGAGCTGAACGACATCTGCAGCAGGCCCTGGTCCGTGCTCGCCCACTGGATCCCCAGGATCCAGATTGCCAGGATGAACATCCAGTTGTACTGGCCGTACTGCGGCACCAGGTTCAGATGGCCCTCGGCCAGTTTTTCCACCAGGCCCGGCCACCAGCCTACCTTGGCCATCACTATCGGCAGCACGATCAAGGCTCCGCCCAGCATCAGGACGAATTGAATGACATCGGTGATCGTCACCGACCACATGCCGCCCAGGAAAGTGTAGGCGATAGCGATGCCGGCGAAGATGAACAGCCAGAAGGACTGGCTCCCGGTAAATTCCAGGCCCGGCACGTGGGCTATAGTCTTGAAAGCGACCGCCGCCGCCAGCAGGACGACTCCCAGCCAGAAAGCGAGGCGGATCACCCAGTAAAAGCCGATCAGGGTCCGGATTGCCAGGTTGTAGCGCATCCCCAGGAATTCCGGCACGGTCCTGATCTTGAGCCTTCTCAGTATCGGTATTATCAGCAGGCCGCTGAACACCAGTCCCATGTTGCCGGTCCAGGTCTGCCAGACTATCGAGATGCCGTGCTTGTAAGCGGTGCCGCTCTGGCCGATGAAGCTGTAGAGGTTGACGTTGGC
>JAZDIG010000096.1:0-6562 GCA_043805105.1 Candidatus Glassiibacteriota bacterium
CCACGCGCTGTTCCAGCAGGTCACGCTCCCCGCGCAACTGAGACTGAATCCTCTTGAGTTCAGTGATGTCGTGGGCCACCACCTGCGCCGCGGCTTTTCCGCCTGCGTCGCCGTAGGGCTGGATGTTCACCTTGAAACAGAAGTCCCTGCCGCCAATCGGGAACTCGTATTCCAGGTTCTGTTCTTCGCGCCGGTCAATCGCCCGCCGGATGTCAGCCAAGTGCTTCCCGGCCGTCTCCTTCAGCTCGGCCGGCACAAGCTCCAGGATCGACCGGCCCACGGCCTCCTCGGGTTTCATGCTGAAATATTGGGCGGCAAGGTTATTCGACAGGAGCACCACTCCCTCGGCATCGACCAGATAAATCGGGTTGCCGGTGTTCTCGATCAAGAGCCGGTAGCGTTCGCCGGTTTCTCTGGCTGCGGCTTGAGCCCGCTTGAGTTCGGTGATGTCGATAATTGTGACGAGGCAGTTGGAAACCTCCTGCGCGTGCTCCAGAAAGTCGATCTTGACCAGGACATCGATCACTACACCGTCAAGAGTCCGGTTCGTGGTCTCAAATTCGAGCTCCCGGCTGCCGGTCAGCAGGGAGACGATCGCTTCCTTGAACAAAGCGGCGGATTCCGGAGTGAGAAGCTGATGAAGGGAGCCGAGCAGATGTTTGCGATTGCGCGCCCGGAACAGCTTGACCGCCGGCTGGTTGGCATCCAGCACTTTTACGGACTTGACCGCATCGTCGATAAAGCCGGGGTTTTCCTGGAAGTACTGCCTGAGGTCGGTTATCCCCTGTTTCTGCAGTTGGGCGACGCTGGCTTTCATTCCGCTGTAGTCTTCTTCCAGAATGGCGACGGAGGTAGCGTTGAAGATCGCGCGGTAGCGCTCCTCGCCCTTGCGCAGGACCTGCTCCACGCGCCGGCGTTGGCTTATATCGGTCAACACCGCCACGGAACCCTTGAAGAGGCCCTCCTCGTCGAAAACCGGGCGCGAAGATATCAGAGCCTGGAGCCGGTGGCCGTCCTTTCTTTTCATTTCGAATTCGTAGTGACCGGAAATACCGAACTTCCTTTTCTCAAATTCCTTTTTCATGACCTTCCGGTTTTTTTCTTCGACGAAAATCCAGGGAGTTGCTCCGATCAATTCCTCGCGGGAAAAACCGCTCAATTCGCACATTGCATCGTTGACGAAAAGAAATCTCATATTCTCGTCCACCTGCCCCAGACCCTCGAGCATGGCCTCCACCACGTTACGATAGCGTTCCTCGCTTCGGCGCAGCGCATTCTCGGTCTTGCGGCGCTGGCGGATTTCCTTTTCGAGTTTCCGGTTGGCCTCGGTTATCTCGGCAGTCCGCTCACACACCATGTCCTCGAGGTGCCCGCGGTGGCGCTCGAGTTCTATTTCAGCCTGCTTGCGGCCGGTGGTGTCCCGCAGGGCGCCCGTGATCCCCACGAAGCTACCCTTCTCGTCCCGCATTACCCTGCCGTATTCCTCGACCCAGTAAACATTGCCCGCTTTGTCCCTGATCCTGAACTGGGTGGGAAACTCCTCACCGGTTTCCACGGTCCGCCGGAAGTCTGCCAAAACCCTTTCCACGTCTTCCTCGTGGACCACCTCCATGAAAGTCCGGCCGATGATTTCTTCCGGCTGGTAACCATAGCGGCTGGCCTGCGGATTCACATAGGTAAAGCGGCCTTCGGTGTCAATCGAATAGACCATATCGTTGGTCTGTTCAGCGAGCCTCCTGAACTTTTTTTCACTCAACTGTAGAGCCTGGACCGCCTGTTTGCGCTGGGTGGTTTCCAGGTGCAGTTCGGCCAGGGCGGCTGCCAGCTCCTCGGTGCGTTCCTGCACTCTTTTCTCGAGCTCTTCGCCGACTTTGCGGAGGGACTTTTCCGCTTCGAGCCTGATGGTGACATCGTGGTTGTTGATCACGATCCCGCGGATTTCCGGATCGTGCAGGAGGTTGGTGGCGGTCCCCTCGATGTGCAGCCAGCGGCCGTCGCGGTGGCGCACCCTGAATTCCGCCTCTCCGGAGCCTCCGGGCCTGGCGGCCAGCTCCTCGATCAGCTCGCCGGCCCGCTGGAGATCCTCCGGGTGGAAGAATTCGAAAACCTTCCGGCCGGCGACTTCTCCGCTGTCGTAGTCCAGCAGGTTTTTCACCGAGGGACTGACGTAGCGCATGGTCCCGTCCGGGTCGATAATCAGGATGAACTCGTGGGCCTTCTCGATCAGTGCGTGGAAGAACCGCTCCTGACAGGCTAATTCCCCTGCCAGCTCATCCGCTCTGGACTTTCGGGTTCTGCCTGTCTTTGACCTGGTTGTCGCCACCGGATATTCCTGTCCTCCCGCCGGCGGCAACGCCCGCCGGACGGGAAAAGACCGGGCTGCCTGTAATCGCTGATTTTAGGTCTGGTAATTGGAGGGCGATCCGTTTCCAGCTAAAGGTACCACCGCCACGCTCTGATGGAAACGGTCACGGTCTGCGGCCGGAGAGAATAACTGCGGTTACCGGATACGATGCGCTTCGACCGGAGGCTGGAGGCAATAAACCGGCTTACCGGCCGTGGATTACCGCCCTGAACGCCTTTCAGGAATGAATCGAGCCGCCCGTTCCGAATGAAACCGGAGTTCAGATACCGCTGGTGACCTTTTTCGGCCTGCGGCCTCTCATGCGGCGCGGTCGGGGGTTCAGGTACAGGTTGCGGATCATGTCGATCAAGGTGCTCACGTCCACCGGTTTGGCCAGACAATCGTCCGCGCCCGCTTCCCTGGCGCGCTGGAACATCACTTCGTCCGGATAGCCGGTGACGACGATGATCTTGGCCTGGTCGCCCTTGTCGCGGTAGCGGAAGTCGCGGCAGACACGGAAGCCGTCGATGCCCGGCATCACCAGATCGAGCACCAGCACGTCCGGCTCGAACCCGCCGATCATCCGGCCAGCATCGTAACCGTCGCTGGCCTCCTTGACATTGAAAGAAGCTTCCTTCTGCAAAGCCCCGACCAGGCTCTTGCGAAACGCTTCCTCGTCATCGACTACCAGGACCTTGATCGGAGAGATTTTGTCGGTGTTGGGCAATGGGAATCCACGCTCCTTGAGAAATTCCAGTACGTCCTGCCGGCGGAACCGTTTGTGGCCGCCGGGCGTGGTAGCGAACTTGATCTGCTTGCGGAAACACCACGATCTGACAGTGTCCGGCGAAACCCCGCAAAGTTCCGCCAGCTCCCTGGGGGTAAGTAAGTCTCTCATTGGCATGCCTCGAACTTTTTATGTGGCAAATTGTTTCTGATTTTATCCCAAAAACCGTTGCCTGTCAAGAACGGATAAGCCTGTTTATCCCGAAAAAATGGAAATTAAGCCTGATTTGCTTGAAATTCCGTAAATTGTATATGAAAAACATGGGAATCCGGCTGAAAATATCCCGAATTCGGCCTTTTTCCGGTAGGATCACTGCCGACAGAGCTATGCGGTCTCTCGGCCGGAACGCAGGCCGAGCAGTGCGCGGTTAGTGGAGTCGAGCCGAGCGGAATCGAGAGGCTGGAGGACCAGCGGAACGCCGATGTAATAACTCACCAGCGCGCATCTGGTCCGAGTTTTCTTGCGTTCTCTCCGCGTGATGCCGGAAATCTTCGCAGGACCTCCGGCCCAAGGGCGGATTATTTCACGGGCAGGGCGCCCCGTGACTCGATCTCATCCCGCCACGGCCGGGCCTGTTCCGGCCCGAGGACTGCGCCGTTCTCGCGCAGTCGTTTCTGCAGTTCGCCCATCGGCGCCTCATGCGCCTCGCAGTTGAATTCCAGGCAGAGCGAGGCGGCCGTACCCGCGGCCTGGCCGAGTATCATCGACACGGGCTCGAAGCTCAGCGCGCCGTAACTCACGTGGCTGGCGGAAACGCAGACCGGCACGAGCAGGTTCCTGACCCAGGCTGGCACCAGGATGCCGTAGGGTATCTGGTACGGCCGGACAGGCAGGCTGAAACAGCCTTCGCGCCAGCGGTACGGCGGCCGCACCGGCCCGGTGGCATGGGACTGAAGCGGCTGGCTGCCCATGCCGATCGATTCGGTTTTGAGAGTGTCGGCAGTGGCGTCTCTTTCGGTGAAAGTATATTCACCATCGAGACGCCGGGCCTCGCGCACGTAAATCTGGTACGGCAGGTGGCCGTTGTCGGTGAATTCGTCCGCCGACGGCCGGAAACGGTCGAATTCGGCGCGCAGGCTGGCGGGCAGGCCCGGGTCGCTACGGAGGAATTTCCAGAGGCCGAGGAGGTATTGAAGGTGGGCTTCCTCGATCTGCGCGCGCTCCTGGTAAGTGCCTTGCGGATAACCCTGGCTGCCGCCCACCAGGTCGGTGGAGAGCCAGCAGTCGGGGTTGTCATCGATATCGAATTTGCGGTTGGGCAGCGGTTTAAAAATCATCAGGTCGCCGGCGGTCACCCCGCCGCGCCCGCGGATGAAGTCATAGAGAATCCGGTATTCTTCCGGGTCGTAGTTTTCCGGCTCGGGCCAGCCGGCCGAGTTTTCCAGGCTGTCGGTGAGACAGAGCCGGTAGCCGTAGGCCTGGACCAGGCTGTCGCGGGCGTGGGTGCTGCCGGGCAGGGGCCGGCCGGTCCGGGGATCCTGCCAGAGATAACCAGCCAGGCTCTCCGAGAAAGTCTGGCGGCCCTCCCGGCCCGTACTGAACGTGGCGCCGGCTTCGGCCAGCAGGTCGCCGGTGTAGCTGGCATCGATGAAAAAATCGCCCGCCAGTGTACCCGTGACCCCCAGGTCCGGGTTATCGAGCACGAGGGCCTTTATCCTGTCGAACTCCTCCCGGACTGCCTCGAGCCGCCAGCCGCGCCTGACCGTGATCTTTTCCTTGGCCACCAGGGCCTCGAACACCCGTTCGGCCACGTGCGGCTCGAAACAGAGGCCCCCGCGGCAGGCGGCAAACTGCGGGGAGCCTTCGCCGTAGGTGTTCCGGTAATAGGCGGCGATCTCGTGGAACACTTCACGGCTGGTCCCGCCGATATAGTCCGGATCGCCGGCGTCGAGGCTGGAGAGACCGCCGGTCAGCATTCCGCCCAGGTGAACTCCCTGGGCCACCAGACAGACTCTTTCTCCCAGACGGGCGGCAGCCACCGCCGCGGCTATCCCCGAGGGCGTGGCTCCGTACACGATCACGGTAAATTCAGACGCCCCCCGGCCGTTTACTCCACAGCCAGTCATCAGCACGACTGCCACGGCGGCCAGCCGCCACAGCCGGGTTAACGGGCCGGTCCTCATCATCAGACTACAATCCGTTTTTTGAGCATCCATTCGGCCAGCGGCCAGAGCGCCCCGCACCAGGCGAGGCAGACCACCAAGTTGACCAGCAGGCCCGGTTGGAAACTTCCCAGGCAAAAGGCGCGCATCAGGGCTATTACGTGAGTGAGAGGGAGAACCTGGCAGACCGCCTTCAGCGCGACCGGCAACTGGTCCAGGGGGAAAACCGCGCCGCAGAAGTAGAATTGCGGCGTGAGCAGGCCGGTGATGTAGAAATTGAAGTTGTTGATCTCCCGCACGTTACTGGTCACGATTATGCCCATCATGGCGTACATCGTTCCGGTGATGAAACCCAGGAGCGGGACCAGCAGGGACCACCAGGAATGCACCAGCCCGAAAGTGGCGGTGACACCCAGCACGATCAGGCTGAAGATCGAGGCCTTGGTGCTCACCCAGAGTACTTCCCCCAGCATCATTTCGCGGAAGGAGACCGGAGTGGCCAGTATCGCATCGTAGATGTGCTCGTACTCCATCCGAAAGTAGGTGCCGTAGGTAGTTTCGAAGCTCGCCGACCACATCGGCGAAATGGCCATCATGCCGGGTGCCAGAAAGACCGCATAGTCCAGGCCTTGCACCAGGCCCATGTAGGCAGCCAGGCCCACGCCGATGCCCAGCAGGAAGAACAGCGGCTCCAGCACGGGCGGAATGATGTTGGCGAATAGAAACTTGAAATAGACGCGCCGGTACCGCTGCCACACCGCGACCACGCGCCGGAGGCTGGCCGCCGGGAGCGGCAGGACGAATTCGTTTTCAGCCAATTTGCAGGGTCCTCCCGGTCAGCTTGAGAAACAGGTCTTCCAGGTTGGCCGGCCGCATCACCGCCGCGGGGCCGTTCCGCTGCCGGGGCACGCCGGCGAAGTCGGCCTCCTGGTCGGCCATGAAGAACACCCGGTCGCCGTAGCTTTCGTGGGGCAGGCCGCAGTCCTGCCAGCCCTCGGCCAGCTCCCGCCTGCCGATCTCCAGAACCAGCCGGGGCAGGTGAGCGGCGATCAGCTCCCGCGGCGAACCGGTGCGCAGAATCCGGCCCCGGTCCATGATTACCAGCCGGTCGCAGAGCCTCTCGGCTTCATCCATATAGTGCGTGGTCAGCACCACGGTGACGCCGGAGGCGGTTAGCTTGCGCAAGAGGGCCCAGATTTCGTGGCGGGCCTGGGGGTCCAGCCCGGTGCAGGGCTCGTCCAGCACCACCAGGCGCGGCTCGTGCACCAGCGCCCGCAGGATAGTCAGCCGGCGCTGCATGCCGCCCGAGAGCTCCCGGATCTGGGAGTC
>JAZDIG010000097.1:0-5799 GCA_043805105.1 Candidatus Glassiibacteriota bacterium
CGCAACAGCTTGCAGCCCAAAGGCAAACAGTCCTCGACCTACGAATCGCGCGGAGTGCATTACACCCGTACCACCGGTATCTGGCAGACGGTGTGGCTGGAGGCGGTGGGAACCACTTACCTGAAATCCATGAGGATTTACCCGGACATCGAACAGCCAGCGGTGGACCTGCATCTGCGCCTGGACGGGAATACCGCCGGCCTGAGAGTTATCGCCAGGGCGCTGGCCGCCGGCCAGCCGGTCGGCGAAAGCTCGGCTCCCGCCCAGGCCTTCCTGCCGCTCAATCTGCCCCTGACGGTCCGCCGGCTGTGGAACCCGGGCAAGCCGTTCCTCTACGACCTCGAAATATCCCTGGTCAACAGTGAGGGTAAGGCGGTCGACCGGGTGAAAAGCTATTTCGGCCTGCGCAAGGTGGAAGTCACGAACCGGCGCGTGCTGATCAACAACAAGCCGGTGTTCCAGCGGCTGGTGCTTGACCAGGGCTTTTACCCGGACGGGATCTACACCGCTCCGGCAGACAGCGCGTTGCGGCGGGACATCGAGCTGAGCCAGAGGCTGGGTTTCAACGGCGCCCGTCTGCACCAGAAAGTTTTCGAGCCGCGCTTCCTCTACTGGGCGGACCGGCTGGGCTACATAGTCTGGGGCGAATATCCCAACTGGGGACTCAACCACAGTATCGCCCAGGCGCTCGAAAGGATGCTGCCGGAATGGATCGAGGTGGTGGAGCGGGATTTCAACCACCCGGCGATCGTCATGTGGACGCCATTCAACGAAACTCCGCGCTCCCAGGACCCGGAATTCATCCGTTCGATCTACCGTCTCACCAAGGCGCTCGATCCCACCCGGCCGGTCCACGACACCAGCGGCTACGTTCACGTCGAGACCGATATTTACAGCGCTCACTGTTACGTCGGCGACACCACTGAGTTCAGGCAGAACTTCGAGCCGTTCCGCACGAGCGAGGACATCTGGCGGAACTTCCCGGAGAGCGACGCCCCTTACGCCGGCCAGCCCTATATAGTCGATGAATACGGCGGTATCTGGTGGAACCCGGGCCAGAATGACGAGAAAGCCTGGGGCTACGGCGATCACCCGCCGACCGAGGCCGATTTCATCGCCCGCTACCGGGCGCTCACCCAAACCCTGCTTACCAATCCCAAGATGTTCGGTTTCTGCTATACTCAGCTCTACGACATCGAGCAGGAAGTCAACGGCCTTTACACCTATGACCGCCGGGCCAAGTTCGACCCGGCGAAAATCAAGGCGATAAACTCCCAAACCGCCGCTTACGAAAGCGGCCGGTAGTCTTTCAACGCCGAAACAAGGAGTCGTCATGCCTGGCAGTGATTTGATCGAGCGGACTACGACCCTGGCGTTTCTCGCCGCTATCCTGGCCGCGGGCTGTTCGGCCGGTCCTGTCTCCCGGACTGCTGAAAGTTCAGCTCCGGCGCAGAAACGTTACGCGGTCGTGAAACCCGGCACGCACCCGGGAATAATTTTCGCCGAAAGCGAGCTGCCGCAGCTCAGAGCCCGGACCAAAGGCAGCGGGCTGGCAGCCGAGGCTTACGCCAGGATCAAGGAGATGGCGGCCGGCGACCTCCCCGCCTCGCTGGACAGCCTGGACCTGGTGAACCGCGACGGCGGGCAGCTGGCCGGCCAACTGCAGGCGCTGGCCCTCGTTTATCAGGTCGAAGGGGACGAGCCGGCCGGCCGCCGCGCAGTCGAGCTGTTCCGGGCCGTGATCCAGCACGTCGACCCGGTGAAGTTCTATTTCGAGGGGGTAGGCAGCGACTTCTTCGCCACCGAACACTGGCCCAAGGCTTTCGCCTTCGCCTGGGACTGGCTCTACCCCCTGATGACCGAGGACGACCGGCGGGTGATACTGGACGGCCTGGAGGCCTGGTGCAAAGCCCTCGACGCCCACACCGATTCCTGGTGGTGGCGGGATGCCAGTATCAACTGCGGCGCCATCCCGGTGGGCGCTCTCGGCCTTTTGTGCGTGTCCATCCAAGCCGAAACCCACCATCCGGATTTCAAGCAGTGGTACGAAAGCTGCTTCCGCCGTCTCAAGCAGAACTATTTCCGCTCCACCTGGCGCGACAACGGGATCTGTACCGAGGGGCCGGGCTACGCCCACTACCACGAGAATCCCACTGAGTTTTTCGAGGCGGTGCGTCGCACCGGCGGGCCGGACGTGATCGGCCAAACGGGCGCGGTGAACGCCATGCACTATCTGAGGTTTCACTGGCTGCCCGGGGGCGGCTGCGTTCCGGTGGGCGATAATACCGGCTACGGGAGACGGGTCTTCCAGGCGATTTACCTGCACGGACTGCGTGAAACCCGTGATGCGGCCGGACTCTGGACCTTCGAAAAATACACCGACCGCAGGCGGTTCGACCAGATCCAGGCTTTCCTCTTTTATCCCGACGGCCTGGAGCCGGTGTCCCCCGGCTTGCTCGACCTGCCCACCTCGTACTTCTTCGAAATCGACCGCAACCGGGCCGGCACTGTGTTCAGCCGGTCGGAGTGGGACAGTGAAAAGGCGGCTTTCTTCGCTTTCGTCACTCGCTACGAATCCGCCAACCACACCCATTACGACATGAACACCTTCCTGTTCTCCGCGTTCGGCGAGAATTTCGGCGCCCACTCCAATATCTGGGGCTATGGGCACGAGTATCACGGGGTGGATTTCGAGCACAACATCGTGATTATCGACGAGGGCGGGATGCCGGCCGCCGACCGGAACAACTCCGCCGGAGACGACGGCTCGACCGATGGTTACCTGACCGGGCTGGGCCTGGGCCATTTCGCCGACTACGTGCGCGGCGACGCCCGGCTGTCCTACCAGGACCGTTCGGTACCTACCACCACGGCGGCCATCCGCGCCGACCGCAGCGCGATCTTCGCCAAGCAGGGACCGAACCCCTACCTGGTGGTGGCGGACGACATCCAGAAGGACGGCAACCAGCACGACTACCATTGGCAGTGGTACACCTGGAAAACCAGCGTCACGGGGCAGGGCACGCTGGAGGACCCGCTCGTGATCGAGGGCGATTCAGCCGACTGCGCCATCGCTTTCCTGGTTCCAGAGGCTCCGGAAATCGAGTTCCGCATTCAGGAAAACCGGGAGGGCCGGCGCGTCCTCCAGATGGGGCTGGTCCGGGTGAACCGCCGGGGGGTGCGCGAGCGGTTCGTGGCGGTGGCCGCCGCCTGGGAGAAAGGCGGTACCCGGCCCAGGTTCAGCCGGGGTCCCGCGGTGAACGGTAACCCGGAGGCGGTAAGCCTGCTGGTGGAGGGCGAAGGCTACACCGACCTCGTCCTCTGGCAGCCCGAGGAGTACCTGGAATCGCGGGGGGAGGAGATAACCTGCGCGGGGCTGGCCACCGACGGCCTGATGGCGCTGGTCAGGACCGACAATACCGGCCGAGTTCTCGGCTACCTGCTGGGCGACGGCCATCGGCTGGAGTTCCACGACCAGCCCCTGGCGCAATCCAACCTGAGCTGGAGCGTCTCCGCCGACGGCAAGCGGGTATTCGCCACCGGGGCCAGGCGCGCGCGTCAGGACCTGCCGCCGATCCCGGCCGAGGGCACCTGCCGGGTGTTGGCCGCCGAAAGCGAAGTCTGGGCCGATGGCAAACGGATCGGGCCGTTCATGGTAAAGGGAATGATGGCGATTATCAGACCGGAAAAAGACGAGCCGGCGGCCGGGTATGAGTTCTGAATTCATCGTGATCGGCCATCGGGGCGCCGCCGGATTGGCCCCGGAAAACACCCTCGCCTCGTTCGCCAGGGCGGTCGAGCTGGGTGTCGACATGGTGGAGCTGGACGTCCAGCTGACCACCGACCATCGGCTGGCGGTGATACACGATGAGACGGTCGAGCGCACCACCGATGGCGCCGGCCGGGTGTCTGAGCTGACCTTCGCCCGAATCCACAGCCTGGACGCCGGCGCCGGCCAGCAGGTGCCCGGTCTGGAAGAGGTCCTGGATACAGTCGGCCGCCGCTGCCGGGTGAACGTCGAGCTAAAGGGGGAAAACACCGGGAGCGCGGTCTGCACCCTGCTGCGGGAGTATGTTTCCCGCCAAGGCTGGCGCTGGCGCGATTTCCTGATATCTTCTTTCGATTACGACCGGCTGAGCCAGGCCCGCGAGCTTCTGCCGGAAGTGCCGATTGCCGTGCTTTTTTCCGACCTGCCGGATGATTTCCTGGAAATGGCTAAAGCCTTGAAAGCCTCTTACGTGAACCTTTCCCTCGAACAGGCCACGCCGGAGCGCATTGCCGCGGCCGGTTACGCCGGCCTGCCGGTCCTGGTCTACACGGTCAATTCAGCCGGGGAAGCGGACAGCCTGCGCCGTATCGGCGCAGCCGGCGTTTTTACCGACTACCCTGATTTGATAAAACCCTGACTTTTCCCGTACCGAACACGTTCCGGAGGTAACCTTGAAGCCGACCAGTCCTACACCGATCCTTATCACGTTCGCCGCCTGCCTGTGCCTGATGGTCGCGCCGGTCCACCTGCCGGCCGCCGGCGATAGGATCAAGGTGATTATCGACACCGACATCGCCGAGGATATCGACGACATCCTCTGCACGGCCTTTGCGCTCAACAGCCCCGAGTTCGAGGTGCTGGCGATCACGGTCGTGGATGGCGGCGTCCAGGCCCGCAGCCGGGTGGCGCGCAAGGTGGCAACGCTCTACGGCCGGCCGGAGCTGCCGGTGGCCGAGGGTTACGTGCGCAACATCCCCCTGGAGGACACGCTTTACGCCGGTTTTTCCGGCGGCGTGCGCTACGGTGAAGTGGCCCCGGACGAAACCGGCCTGCCGCCCGGGTCGCTGCTGAAAGCGGACGAGCTGATCGCGCGGCTGGCGGACAAATATCCCGGGGAAGTCACGGTGGTGACGATCGGGTCGATGGCCAATATCGGGCAGTTCCTGGTACGCTATCCCGAAAGCGCGGCCAGACTCAAGCAGATTGTCTCCAACGGCGGCAATTTCAGCCGCCAGGAGCAGTCGATCGGCTGGAACCTGCGCTATGATCCGATCGCGGCCGTGATCGCCGCTCGTTCGCGGGTGCCCTGGGTGCTGCTCTCCGAATCCACCTCACGTTTCTGCGGCCCCCGCGCCGAGGACGTCGAGCGCCTCAAGGCGGCCGGCCTGCCTACCACGGAACTATTGGTGCAGGCCATCCACTGGTGGCGCACCAACAAGGCCGATGCCACGACCTTGCCCCACGTTTCGGACCTCAACGTGTTCGCCTATCTCCTGGGCGGCTGGGTCGAAACCGTGCCGGCCGACGTTTTCATCGAACTCGGCCCGCGTGGGCAATTACCCGGCTTCCGGGTGGTAGACAACCCGCAGGGACAAATCCTGGTGGGACGCGAAATCCCGCAGGAGAAAGGGGCGAGGCTGAGGGAGATTCTGCTGGAGCGGCTGCTGGCGCCGCCGATCGCGCTGAAAAAGAAGTACTCCGCGGTCAGGCGAATCCTTACGGGCGGAGCCGTGTGTCAGCGCCCCGGGTTACATCACGGCTGAGAGTTTTTCCGGGTGGTGGGAGTGGGGCGACCGCCGGTCGCCAATAGAATCACGCCCCTGGTTCGTCTTTATATATAATCCGTATTGTTCATAACTACGGTATTTATCCGGTTCTGTGTAGGGGCGCACCCCCATAAGCGCTAAGTTGTTATCATTGACATTTAATCTTTCAGGATGATTTGAATGACACACCCCGCCCCGGAAGCCGGGGCACCCCTCTTGCTAGAGGGGAGTTAAACACTTGTCATTCAGGCACTTGCACATTGC
>JAZDIG010000098.1:0-25861 GCA_043805105.1 Candidatus Glassiibacteriota bacterium
TTGTCAGTGCTGGAAAACGAAGGGTGAAGGAAACACGGGAGGAACTCACTCGACGTACATCCCGATAATGTCCCTGTCGATTTGCTCCACCTGCTGCGCCAGGTAATTCTTGATTTTGCCCACGCTGTTGAAAGTCAACACCCGCTCGGCGACCTCACGCGCCTTTTTGCTGGAAACCGACCGGATGATTTTCTTGATCCCCGGAATCGCCGCCGGGCTCGCGCTCAGCTCGTCCACTCCCAGTCCCACCAGCAGCAAGGCCGAATACGGGTTACCCGCCATTTCACCGCAGACCCCCACCCATTTGTTGTGTTTTTTAGCCGCAGCCACCACTGAACTGACCAGCCGGATAACCGCCGGATTGAAAGGCTGGTAAAGGTAAGCCACCCTCGCGTTGCCCCGGTCGACCGCGAGCAGGTACTGGATCAGGTCGTTGGTGCCGATACTGATAAAGTCTATGTACGCCAGAAAATCCTCGACCATTATCGCCGCGCTGGGCACCTCGATCATGCTGCCGATTTCGATCTTCTCTTTCATCGGAAGCCCTTCGTCGAGCAGCTCCCGGTAAACCCGCCGGATGAAAGCCATCGCCTTCTTGAGCTCCTCGATCGTGCTGATAAAGGGCAGCAGAATCTTGAGATTACCGGCGGCGGTGGCGCGGAAGAGGGCCCTGAGCTGGGTGCGGAAGATGTCTTTGTGCTTGAGGCAGATCCGGATGGCGCGGTTGCCGAGGAACGGGTTGGGGTCCGGTGCAGCCTGCAGCTTGCGGCTGAACTTGTCCGCTCCGGCATCGAGGGTGCGGATTATCACCGGGTCGGGGTTGAGCCTGCGGGCGACCTCCGCATAAGCTTCGTACTGTTCCTGTTCGCTGGGCAGGTCCCGGCGGGTGAGGTAGAGAAATTCGGTGCGGAAAAGGCCCACACCCCTGGCGCCGTGGCTGATTACCGAATCGACCTCATCCGGGAACTCGATGTTGGCCGAAAGCTCGACCAGGATGCCGTCGACAGTCCTGGCAGGCAGGTCCTTGAGTTCGGCCAGCCGGTTTTCGATACGCCGGTATTCCTTGGCCCGTTCGAAAAAAAGTTGTATTTCCTGGGGCGACGGCCGCAGGGTCACGCGGCCGGTGTAACCGTCCACGATTATCTCGTCCCCGTTCACCGCCGCCTCGGTTATCCGGCCGAGGCCCACCACGGCCGGGATTTCGAGCGAGCGGCTGAGAATCGCGGTATGGCTGGTGGTGCCTCCCGCATCGGTGGCGCAGCCCAGGACGAGCTTGCGGTCAAGCTGGGCGGTCTGAGAGGGGGTGAGGTCGTGGGCCACCAGCACGGCCTGCTCTTCGAGGCTGATCTGCGTTCCGTTGCCCAGCTCCATCAGGTTGGCCAGCACCCTGCGCTCCACGTCCCGGATATCCTCGACCCGTTCGCGCAGATAACTGACGTTGCGATGGCTGCCCAGAGCCCGGGCATAGCCGTCCATGACCTTGGCGTAAGCCTGTTCTGCGCCGATCAGCTCGTTTCTGATCGCGGATTTGGTCTGGTCGAGCACAGTTGCATCGTCGATCATCAGCAGATGGGCGTCGAAAATGCCAGCGCTCTTGTCTTTCAGTTCGGCACGAAGCTTGTCACGGAGGGTCCGGCACTGTTGGCGGGTCTGGTCGAGGGCGTCGAGCAGGTGGGCGATTTCTTGCTCGACCCGGGTGGGTTCAATTTTTCTGATCGGGATATTCGGCAGACCCTGGCTGGCCACGAAAACCTTGCCCATGACCAGTCCGGGCGAAGCGGCCAGACCGGTAATAACCAGTTCGCCGCTTTTTTTCTGCCTGGCGACTTCTGCCTTTTTCCTGGTTCCGGCGGCCATTTTCCATCACCTATTCGTCCTCGTCGAACCTGTTCGCGAAAAGCTCGACGACTGCTTTCAGCGCCTCCTCGGCGTCCTCTCCGCTGACCGTCAGATGAAGATTGGTGCCGTGTTCGGCGGCCAGCATCATCACACCGAGAATACTCTTGGCGTTGACTTCCATGTCGTTTTTCCTGATGAGTACTTCGCTTTTGAACTTATTCGTCGTCTGAACAAGCAAAGCCGCCGGTCTGGCGTGAAGCCCCAGCTTGTTCTGGATTGTCACTTCGGACAGCAGCCTGGTCATGTGCGTCAAGGTATTTTCCAGAATACCGGTTATCCCATGAGAGGGCTCAGTGTAAGAAACGTAGAACATAAGTCCATTCGCATCAGCGCTATTCGGAAACTTCGTCAATATAATCGCCGGGATTCATTTCTTCAAGCAATCTGCGGTTGAATTCGCGCGCGGAATGGTATCCCTTGAGCTTCAGCAGGTGGTTCTGCGCAATCACCTCGCTGATCACGGTGATGTTCTTGCCGGGCACCACCGGCACCTGAACCAGGGGGATTTCGACTCCCAGTATCTCGGTGGTCTTTTCGAAAAGTCCGGTCCGGTCGCTGCCGTCCTGCTGGTCCCAGTGCACCAGTTCCACCACCACCTCGATCCGCTTGCGGTTACGCACGGCCCGGATGCCGAACAGGCGGAAAATGTCGATAATGCCCAGTCCCCTGATTTCCATGTGATGGCCGAATTTTTCGTTGTACATACCCACCAGGGCGTCGTCCCCCTCGCGGATGATCTGCACCACGTCGTCGCAGACCAGCCGGTGGCCGCGCTCGACCAGATCCAGCACGCATTCGCTCTTGCCGATCCCGCTGGGTCCGGTATAAAGCAGGCCCACGCCGTAGACATCGGCCAGGGAGCCATGCATGAAGACCTGTGGAGCGAAATAATTCTCCAGGAAATCGGCCAGCTTGCGAATGAATTCCTGGGTGCCGAGCGTGGTGCCGAGGATGGGTGAGCCGGCCCGGTTGGCTTCCTCCACCATTACCGCCGGCGGCTTCAGGCCCTTGGAGATCACCACACAGGGGATTTCGAACGAGTACATAGTCTGGATATGGGATTTAAGCCGGTCCGGGTCCAGGTTCTCCATGTAGACTATTTCGGTCTCGCCAAAAATGAGCGTCCGGTCGTGGGCGAACCGCCCGGTGAATCCAGTCAGGATCAGTCCGGGACGGCTTATCTCGTGGTTGAGGATGTTTTTTTTAAGAGTGTGTTTCCCGGTAAACAGAGACAGCTTGAAAAATTCCTGCCGTTCTTTGAGAAGCCCTGAGACCTGGAGAGTTTTATCCATTGCGACCGCCTGAGAAACGGGAGATTTAAACAGAACCGCGGCTGCCCGGAGCGCTCGGCAACCGCGGTTCTGTCGGAATTGAAAAAAGTCGGCTTCGGATCAGGTTCCGGTTCTCTGCTCCGGCTCCATCTCAGTTTCTTCAGGACGCAGCGTGAGCACCGGCCCGGTTAACTCTTCCCCCTCCTGCTCGTCCATGCCTCCGATATTCACCTTGCCGCTCAAAACCGCTTCTTCCGGGGTCAGGGCCTTGCGCCTGATCTTCCCTTTCAGCTTGTGGAGCTGTTTTTCGAGCTTGCCGACACAGGAGTCCAGGGAGGCCCTGAGGTTGCTACCGCTGTCCTTGGCGAACAGAGTGTGCCCGGATACCCGCAAGTTTATCTCAACCAGGTGCTCTTTGCCCTGCAGGTCTATCAGTACCTGGGAATCTATGATTTTTCCGTAGTGCCTGGCCAACTGGCCAACCTTGTCCTCAATGTACGCCTTTAAGCTGTCGCTCAACCCTGCATCTTTTCTGGTGATGTTGATCTGCATCAAAAGCCCCCTTCACGGTTAAAGGCGAAACTCAAGGCTGTTTTGTGCTTTTTTGATGCTTCTCATTCACTGTCGGTTCCGCAAAGCAAGTGCGACAATTTATTTCTGCCGGTTAACCTCCTGAATTTGAAATTCAACGACAAATCGAGACTTCGGAAAAAGTGCCTGATGACCGGACAGCCATCATCGGGTTTTCCCCCGTGCGCCGGAACATGTCGCTGGAAGGTCAGGCTGTCGGTCATAGCAGTTTCCGGTTGGCGGCGCTCAATGTGCCGCGGGTCCGGCTCAGACTCGTTTACGCATCCTGGCCGGGAGGATGCCCTTCTGGTCGCGGTATTTGGCGACCGTCCGTCTGGCGATCTGTAAACCGTCAACTTTGAGGCGGGCCACGATTTCCTGGTCGGTGAGCGGACTGGAGGAGTCTTCATGTTCGATCATCTTGGCGATCTTGTCCTTTATCCCGCGCGCCGACACATCCTCCCCGCTGTCGCTGGTCAGCCCCACGCTGAAGAAGAACTTAAGCTGGAAAACACCCCGCGGCGTCTGGCAGTACTTGTCATTGGTCACCCGGCTGATCGTGGATTCGTGCATGTTGATCGCCTCGCTCACTTCGCGCAGGGTCAGCGGCTTGAGATGGCTGATTCCGTGCTCGAAGAAGTCGTGCTGCTTGAAGACGATATAGCGCATCACTTTCAGCATGGTCTGCTTGCGCTGCTCGATAGCCTGGATCAGCCAGTTGGCGCTGTTGAGCTTGTTGTAGATGAAGTCCTTGGCCTCACCCTTGAAGTTCTTGCGGTTGCGGGCGATCTCCCGGTAGGCGCGCGAAAGCCGCAGACGTGGCAAGTTCGAGTCGTTGACGTAGACTACGTACTCGCCCTCGATCTTCTCCATCACCAGGTCCGGTATCACGTAATTGTTTTCGCGGCTGGAGGCGAATAATCGGCCGGGCTTGGGCTCCAGCCTGGCGATCCGGTCCGCCGCATCCTGGATTTCCTTCAGACTGAGGCCCGTGCCTTTCGCGATTTCCTGCCAGTGACGCCTGGACAGCGGTTCGAAAAACTCGTCCACCAGCCTGTAAACCAGTTCGTCCGGGTGGCCGTTCTCCCTGAGCTGGATCAGCAGGCACTCCTGGAGGTTGCGGGCACCCACGCCCAGCGGGTCGAGGGTCTGGATCCTCGCCAGCGCCTCCTCCACCTTATGTTCCTCGGTACGCAGGCGGAAGGCGATTTCCGACACCGAGCTTTTCAGGTAGCCGTCGTCGTCGATATCGCCGATGATTTCCTCGCCGATTCTGCGCTGTTCATCGTCGAGTTTCAGGAGGGTGAGCTGTTCGGTGAGGTGTTCGTAAAGCGAGCGTCCGTCGATGGGAGCCTGCTCGTAAAATTCGCGGTCGTCTATTTCCTGCTGAAAATTGTCGTAATCGAAATTGTCTTCATTGAGGATTTCGTCCCAGTCGATACTTTCCTGGGTAGTGGTGGTCAGGTCCCCTTCTTCCGGGGCTTCGACCAGGGTGGGTTCGGTGATCTCCGGCTCTTCTACGGCCGGCGCCTCGGCCTGGTCGATTTCGCTCTCCCCCCCGGCCTCTTCTTCAACCGCCGCCGGCTCCAGGTCCACTTCGCCGGTTTCCGTTTCCTCCTCGTCCAGAGCTTCTTCGCTGGTTTCGACACCCTCCTCGGCCTCCTCGGCCATCTCGAGAAACGGGTTCACCAGCAGTTCCTGCTTCAAATGGACCTGCAGGTCCAGCAAGGGCATCTGCAGAAGGTCCATCGCCTGGTAGAGCCGCGGATTGATCTGCAGCTCCTGGCGGTACTGAAGCTCCATTCTATTCTGAAGAGCCATGAGAGCTCCGCAAAAGCGGTTTGGTTATCCTCCGAATCGTCCCGGCCCGGTTACATCCTGAAATCTTGACCGAGATAGAGCTTTTTAGCGGTAGGATCGTTGATCAGGGTATCCGCATCACCGCTCAGGTGAATCTTCCCCTCGAACATGATGTAGGCGCGATCGGTAATCTGCAGCGTCTCCCGCACGTTGTGATCGGTGATCAGGATACCGATCCCCTGCTCCTTGAACCGTGAGATTATCGCCTGGATGTCATCCACCGCAATCGGGTCGACCCCGGCGAAAGGCTCATCCAGCAGGATGAACTGGGGATCGGTGATCAGTGCGCGGGTTATTTCCAGCCGTCTTCTTTCACCGCCGGACAGGGAGTAGGCCTTCCGGGTGCGCAGGTGGGCCAGGCCCAGTTCCTCCAGCAGCTCGGAACACCGCCGGCGGCGCTCCCGCCGGCTCAGCTTGCGCGTTTCCAGAATCCCCATCAGGTTTTCCTCCACGGTGAGCTTGCGGAAAACCGAGGGTTCCTGCGGGAGGTAGCCTATTCCCAGATTGGCCCGGCGGTACATGGGCAATCCGGTAATGTTCCGGCCGGAGATGAAGATTTCGCCGGCTTCCGGCCTGATCAGGCCGACTATCATGTAAAATGTGGTGGTTTTTCCGGCTCCATTGGGGCCAAGCAATCCTACCACTTCGCCCCTGCCCACCTCGAGGTCAACTTCGTTGACTACTTTCCGTTTTTTATAAACCTTGACCAATCCCTTGGTATATATGCGAGGAAGAACCAGGCTTTCTTCTCCTTATCGTCACAGCTGCGGACTGGATTGGTTGGGTTCGTCGTAACCTTTTCAAGAGTCGATGCACACCCCGTCAAATTTCATGCCAACCACTATTAAATTTATCATGCGAAGCACGGCAATGTCAATGGATTTATCTTTTCCGAAGCTTCGAACTGTCGGCTCGAAACCCGGCAGAATCAGGAATGACAGTGATTGCGCCGCCTGTGTCCGCTGGAAGGTAAAGTCCCCTGCCCCCCCGGGTGACTTCCACCACTTCCAGCGCTCCTCCCTGCCAGATCAACAGGATCCGATCCCCCAGGAGATAATTAATGCCCGTTTCCGCCCCCTCCCTGAAATAACTGCGGGCGCCGCCGGCCGAACAGATACTGTCCAGGCCGCTTTCACCGAAAAAGAGCTCAAGGCTGTCCCCCTCGATCCAGCAGCCGGTACCGGTCCCGGCCGCGCTGTCGGGCGTTTCCGCTTTAGTCTTTTCGAGAAAGAATTCACCCCGTCCCCCGCCGGTGGCGCAGATTCTTTGGAGGGCGCGGCCGGTGGTGAAAACGTCGAGGAGCCGGCTGTGTAGCTTGTATTTCGGGTGTTCGATCAGCGGCGGGCCCCCGCGGAAGTAACTCACGTCGCGGCTGCGGTCGTAGAACAGGCTGTCGGCGGTTACTGTCAGGCTGTCATCGCTGAGCTTCACCCGGCCGACTGCGGCCAGGCTGTCGCCGCGCCAGCTGACAATGCGGTCGCCGGTGAGCTTATAGGGATTTTCTTTCAGCGTATCGGTTTGGGTATAATAGGTCACAACCGGCCGGCCGGTCAGGGTTGACTCCCCGGCTGCGCGTCGGTACACTGCCCCGGCTGCGACCGCAGTTGAACCGGACTGGCTGTCGGTGAGCCGGACGGCGCCGGAGGCTTCGAGCCTTTCGGCGCGGTAGTCGTAGGCGAGCCGATCCGCCTCGATCCGGCGCAGGCTGTCGCAGGCGACGGCCCGGCCGGTGACCGTCATTACGTCACGGTCCCGCCAGTATTCCCCCAGCTCGCCGGTTCCGGATAATTCCCCCGAACTCCAGCGCAGGCCGCCGAGCGCCCGGTAATAGCCGCTGTCGACGTAATAGAAAAGTGAGTCCGAGTTGAGGCTGCGGCTGGTGTCGGCCACCAGAACCCTGCCGGTGCAGAGAAAATAGCTGCTGACGGGGAAGTAGGTCAGGTTGTCGCATTTGATGACGGACCCGCCGCGGGTCACGTGGACGTTGCCCTGCAATAGATAAGTCTGCAGTCCGGTAGAATCGCGGCGCTGGAAGAAGTGATCGGCCTGGCGGATAGTGAAGGGGACAGCGGCCTCCAGACTGTCCGGCTCCTGGGGCGTCCGGCCGAACGTTTGGCGAAGGCCCGCCGGCAGGAACAGCCAGACGAGACAGATCAACCCGATCAGCCTAGAACTTGTCGCCGAGGACATTGATGTCTCCGGTCGGGTTTTTAACCTCGAGGTTCTCGAAACCGGCATCGGCGACTATCCCATCTCCGTAAACCACGCCCCGCGGGCTGCGGACCACCACCGCCGAATCGCCGACAATGAGGTTCTCCCCTTTTTTCCAGACGAGGTGCTGGGAGCGAAGGGTCCGGGTGCTGTCGCTGGAGTACACCACCACCGAATCGATGGCTTCCATGTCGCCCGAGTCGGTATGAATCAGCCCGCGCCTGGAAGTCATCACCGACTGGACCTTACCGCTGGAAGTATAAAATATCACGGTCAGGTTAGTGGCGCGGAAAATCTTCTGTTTCTCGTATTTCTCCGCTTCGTCCGCCTGCACCCAGCCTTTCTTGATCCCGCTTTCGGTGACCGTCATCTCGAACCCGTCGAATACCTGATCGGCGGCTTCCGGTTCGGCCGGCTCGGGTTCGGTGTGCTGGGTCCGGGGCGGCGAGCAGGAGAGCGGAAAGAGGCAGGCAGCAAGGACCAGAACGCCTGCCGGCAGCAGCGAAATTCTCATCGGATTTCCTCAGATAACTTTTGCCCGCATCAGGTCGTGCAAGTGGATCATGCCGACCACCCGGTTGTCCGCGTCCACCACGGGCATGGAAATGATCCTGTGCCTTTCCATCAGCTCCACAGCTTCCACACAGAGAGTCTGGGGGTGGATCATTTTCGGCTGGCGGTTCATCACCTCGGCGGCCGCTATCGCCATGAAATCGGTAGTCCGGCCGATCAGGCGCTTGAAGTCTCCATCGGTGATTACCCCGGCCAGGCGGCCTTGTTCGTCCATCACGGCGCAGATTCCTCTTTTGCCCACCAGCTCCAGCAGGACGTCTTTCATCAGCGCCCCGGCCTCCACCCTGCCGACCGATTCACCGGTCAACATCATTTCCTCCACCCGCAGCAGCAGCTTATAACCAAGCGTGCCGCCCGGATGCAGCCGGGCGAAATCCTCGGGCCTGAAATCGCGCCGTACCAGCAGGGCCACGGCCAGCGCATCCCCCATTACCATCGCCGCCGTAGAACTGGCGGTGGGGGCCAGGTCGTGCGGGCAGGCTTCCTGCTTCACGCCGGCATCGACCACCACATCGGCGGTGTGCGCCAGCGAGCTGTTCCGGTTGCCGGTGAGAGCGATCACTTTTACCCCCAGGCGCTTGAAATGGTGAAGCATCCGCTCCACCTCGCTGGTCTCCCCGCTTTTGGACACCGCCAGAAAAACATCCTCCGGCTTGACCAGTCCCATGTCGCCGTGCAGGAAATCGACCGGGTGGATGAAAATCGCCGACGTGCCGGTGCTGTTGAGGGTTGCGGCGATCTTGCGGCCCACGATGCCGCTCTTGCCCACGCCGGAGACGATAATGCGTCCCCGGCAGTTGAAGATCAGCTCCACCGCCTCGGCGAAAGCCTCGTCGAGCCGGTCCAGCAGGCCCAGTACTCCCTGGCTTTCGATACGGATCACTTTTTTTGCTTGTTCGAGAACTTCCTTGATAGTCATTTTTAAGCTCTCAGTGTTCTTTGAGGTATTTTTCCACCGCTTCCACGTAGAGCCCGCGCGCCTTGAGCACCAGGGTGATCAGGTCCCGCACCGCACCCTCGCCCCCGGGCCTCCGGGTGCACCAGGCCGCCGCCTCGAGCACTTCCGGCACCGCGTTGGGCACCGCCACCGGCAGCCCCACGATCGCCATCAGCGGCAGGTCGATCAGGTCATCGCCGATATATGCGGTGTTTTCGAGACTCACCCCCTGGCGCTCACAGATTCCCCGCAGGGCCGGCTCCTTGTGGATGCAGCCCAGGCAGAGTTCCGCCACCGGAAAGCGCTCCATGCGGATGCGGGTGGCAGGCAGGTCGCGTCCGGAAATGACCGCGAGCTTGATCCCGACCCGTCCGCAGAGGGTGAGCGAGAGGGCGTCCTGCACGCTGAAACAGAGGAGCTGTTCGCCGTTATCGAGCTGCCAGGTGTGGCCATCGGTGAGAACGCCATCGACGTCCATCACGATCAGCTCGATCCCCTCGGCTTTTTTCACTACCGCGGCCGGCGCCTCCGGCACGTTATCCAGTTGCGGAAACGAGCGCTCACTTGCGGACATGGTCGCCCAGCTCCACGAGTTCGGTGATCAGTTTTCCGGCCTCCTCCAGCCCCAGCGAGGTGGCCGGATCGCTCTCTGCGCTGGCGGGCCGGGGATGCACTTCCAGGAAGATTCCATCGACCCCGGCGGCCACTGCGGCCCGGGCCAACAGCGGGATGAATTCACGCCGGCCCGCCGAGCTCCGTCCGGCGCCTCCCGGCTGCTGCACGCTGTGGGTGGCATCGAAGACGACCGGGCAACCGGACTCGGCCATCACCCTCAGCGAGCGGAAGTCCACCACCAGGTCGCCGTAGCCGAAAAAAGTACCCCGTTCGGTCAGCATTACGCCGCCGCCGCCGGCTTTCAGCGCTTTTTCGGCGGCCAGGCAGGCCAACTCCGGCGACATGAACTGCCCCTTCTTGAGGTTAACCACCCTGCCGGTGGCGGCGGCCGCCTCGATCAGGGCGGTCTGGCGCGAGAGCAGCGCCGGAATCTGGAGCACGTCCGCCACGGCCGCGGCCGGAGCCGCTTCAGTCGTTTCATGAATGTCGGTGAGTATAGGCATGGCGAAATCCCGCCTGAGGTCGGCCAGCAATTCGAGGCCGCGTTCGAGGCCGGGGCCGCGGGGGCTGTCGTGAGATGAGCGGTTGGCCTTACAGTACGATGACTTGAAGATGCAGAAGTATCCGAGCTTACGGGCCAGGACAGACAGCTCCCCGGCTGTTTCGTACATCACTTCACGCGATTCCACCACACACGGGCCGGCGATAATGAAAAGCCGCTCACCGCCACCCAGGCGGCCACCGGCCAGCTCGATCATTCGGCTTTGACTGCGGTCAGCCAGTTTGCTTCCCCTTGCGCTCGAGGTCGTAATCCCTGGCCGCCCGGACGAAGTCCCTGAACAGAGGGTGCGGGCGCATGGGCCTGCTTTTCAGCTCCGGGTGGAACTGGCAGCCGATAAACCAGGGGTGCCTCTTGAGCTCGATAATTTCCACGAGCTGCCCGTTGGGGGATAGGCCGCTGAAAACCATGCCCTTGGAGGAGAGCGCTTCGCGGTATTTGTTGTTCACTTCGTAGCGGTGCCGGTGCCGTTCGCTGATCAGGCTTTCCCCGTAGATCCCCCTCACCCGGCTGCCTTCCTTGAGCTCGCAGGGATAGGCTCCCAGCCTCATGGTTCCGCCTTTTTCGGTCACTTCCGCCTGGTCGGGCATCAGGCTGATCACCTGGTTGGCCGATTCGGAATCGAACTCGCTGCTGCTGGCCTGGGCGATTTCGCAGACGTTGCGCGCGAATTCGACGATCGCGCACTGTAGTCCCAGGCAGATACCGAACATGGGCACCTTGTTGAGCCTGGCAAAACGGATCGCTTCCAGCTTGCCCTCGATACCCCGGCTGCCGAACCCGCCCGGGACGAGAATGCCGGCGAACCGGCTCAGCTTGCGCTTGGCGTTGTAACGGCTTATCTGCTCGGTGTCCACCCAGGTCAGCTTCACGCGGGTATCGTTGGCCACGCCGGCATGGACGAAAGATTCGATGATCGACTTGTAGGCATCGGCCAGGCTCACGTACTTGCCGCAGACTGCGATTTCGATGACCTGGCGGCCGTTGAGCGATTTTTTCACCATCTCGTTCCAGCGGCCCAGGGAGGGCTTCGGGGCAGACAGCTGGAGGTGTTCCACTACCTTATCATCCAGGCCCTGGTTGTGGAGCAGCAGCGGCACCTCGTAGACCGACTCGACGTCGCGCGCCTCGAAAACCGATTGCGTGGACACGCTGCAGAACAGGGCGATCTTCGCTTTCAGGTCCGCGCTCAGAGGCCGGCTGGTCCGGCAGACCAGGATGTCCGGCTGGATGCCGATTTCACGCAGGGCCTTGGCGCTGTGCTGAGTGGGCTTGGTTTTCAGCTCGCCGCTGGATTCCAGGAACGGCACCATGGTGACATGGATGTAAAGGACGTTATTGCGCCCCAGGTCCAGGCCGAACTGCCTGATCGCTTCCAGGAAGGGCAGGCTTTCGATGTCACCCACCGTGCCGCCTATCTCGCTGATAACCGCGTCCACCTTGCGCTTGAGCGTGAGCCGGACCAGGGAGGCCTTGATCTCGTCGGTGACGTGCGGGATCACCTGCACGGTGGCGCCCAAAAAATCGCCCCGGCGCTCCTTGGAGATGATCGTGTTGTAAATCCGTCCGGTGGTGACGTTGTTGTCCTGGGAAAGGGATTCGTCCAGGAAGCGTTCGTAATGGCCCAGGTCCAGGTCGGTTTCCGCGCCGTCGTCGGTCACGAACACCTCGCCGTGCTGCAGGGGGTTCATCGTGCCGGGATCGACATTGAGGTAGGGATCGAACTTCATGATCGTCACGCTCAGACCGCGCGCCTTGAGCAGCATGCCCAGGGCCGAGGCGGTGATACCCTTGCCCAGCGAGGAGACCACGCCGCCGGTGACGAATATGTACTTCACCCCCTCCGTGTGCTTCACCTCATCCCTTCGAATCTCCGCGAATTTAGCCAATCTGACACTCTCTTATTTCTGCTCTTGACAACAGTTTCTGGTGAAAAAACAATTGGAAATAATATAACTTCCGGCAGCCCGGATTGCAAATTTAAAACCAGCCGGGGAGCCGGAACGGAGGTCTCATTCGAGTCCCCGCTCCCGCATGATCGCTTCCACTTTCGGCACGTCCTGGGGCCGGTCCACGCCCACGGAGGAAGAATCGGCGATGTCCGCGGCGTAGACCACGATCCCATCGTGCATGGCCCGGAGCTGTTCGAGACCCTCGCTGCGCTCGATGAGCGCCACCGGCAGGCTCACCTGCCTGAACAGCGCCTCCCGGCGCCAGACGTAAAGCCCGATGTGCACGCGC
This sequence comes from Candidatus Glassiibacteriota bacterium, assembly GCA_043805105.1. GTDB lineage: Bacteria > Gemmatimonadota > Glassbacteria > GWA2-58-10 > GWA2-58-10 > JAZDIG01. Next base: position 12,737 of record JAZDIG010000098.1, read on the forward strand.
CAGGGGTGCGCCTGGCCGGGGCCGATCCCGGCAGCCATTTTCCCGTCACGGCAGAAAGGCGCCTGACCGCGCGAGAAATAGAGCACCCGGCCATCTCCGGCCAGGACTACCTTTACGTAGTTCGGGTCGTTCACCTCCGCCCGGCTCCTGGCGGGGCGAACCAGGGTGGTGATTCCGGCCTCCGGGTGGGCCAACATCAGCTCCACCGCGCGGTCGATCGCTTCCGGCTCCAGCAGCGGCTCATCGCCCTGGATGTTCAGCACGATGGGGTAACCGGGGAACCGGCGGGCGGCGATCGCGGTGCGGTCGGTGCCGGTGGGACAATCCGCCGGCGTCATCAGCACCTCTCCGCCGAAACCTTTCACACAGTCGGCAATCCGCTGGTCATCCGTGGCGACCACGATGCGGTCCAGTGTCCGGCAGCGTCCCGCCTGACGGTACACCCGCTCGATCATCGGCCGGCCGGCGATCGGCACCAGCGGCTTGCCGGGAAAACGGGACGATTCGTAACGGGCCGGGATCACGCCCAGGACCGGCTCTCTGGCAGTCAAGCCCTCTCCCTCCTGCAACTGGGGCGCAGCACTCGCTTCGAGTGAGGCCCGGTTCCAATTGTCCTACCGCTGGAAAAGCTTGTCAGCGGGCCGGTAAATGTATACTTTCTATTCCGGTATTACGTTACGTTGAAAGATAATCTTTCGGCACCGCGCGGAAAAGAGATACCGGCAGGAAACTGAAATGAAAGTCCTTCTGGCGGAAACCGCCGGCTTCTGCAAGGGTGTGCGCAGAGCCATGACCAAGGTGCTGGAACACAGCGACCAGACCGCCGGCCCAATCTTCACCGACGGGCCCCTGATACACAATCCGCAAACCATCGACATCCTCGAAAAACGCGGTGTGCAGATCCTCAAACAGAGCGATCATCCCACCGGCAGCGACACCGTCTTCATCCGCACCCACGGTGTCAGTCCCGAGCGGCGCAGGGAGATCGCTGAAATGGGCGCATTCGTCTGCGACGCCACCTGCCCGGACGTGGCCCGCATCCAGGGCCTGATCCGGCGCCACCGCCGGGCCGGCGAAACGATTGTGATCGTGGGCGACCGCAGGCACGCCGAAGTGATCGGCCTCAAGGGTTACGCCGAGGAAGCCGGTTTTGTGATCGAATCTCCCGAGGAAGTAAGCCAATTACCGGAGGCCCGGAAAGTCTGCGTGGTGGCCCAGTCCACGCTCGAACGCTCGGTCTACGACCGGGTGAGCCGGGCGGTGAAGGAGCGCTACCCGGAGGTTGAAGTGCTGGATACGATCTGCCCCAGCACCTACCGCCGGCAGGACGATATCCGCAGGCTGTCGCTGGAGGCGGAGGCGGTGGTGGTGGTAGGCGGCAGAAACAGCGCCAACACCCGCCATCTGGTGCAGATCAGCGAAGGCAACGGCCGGCCCACTTTTCACGTGGAAACCGCCGACGAGCTGGATGAAAACAGCCTGAAGCGCTTCCGCAGGGTGGCGGTCACCGCCGGCGCCTCGACACCCAACTGGATCCTGATGCAGGTGGTCGACCGGTTGCGCGAGATCGACCCGGAAGGGTCATCGCTTCTGCTGCGCCGGCTCAAGCAGCTCGGTCGCTTCCTGGTCAAATCCAACCTTTTCCTGGCCCTCGGCTCGGCCATGTTGTGTTACGCCAACAGCCGTCTGATGGGGATTTCGCTGGGCTGGCTGCCCTACGCGGTCGCCTTCAGCTTCATCCTGAGCGTTCACCTGATAAGCCATTTTACCGATCAGGGCAACCTGGAGCTGAAAAAAAGCCGGCGGCTGTCTTCGCTGCACATGAGCAGCAAATTCTTCGTGGCCCTGGCCGCGGTGGCCGCCGCCTCGGCCCTGCTGCTGGCCGCCACGCATGGAGTGATCCCGCTGCTGGTGATGCTGTCATTGATCGCGCTGGGCACAGTTTACCGCATGGACCTGCCCCTGCGGATTTTCCCGGTCGGAACCCGGAAACTTTCCCTGCGGTTGATCCCGGCTTCCAAGGACCTCTTCATGGCCCTCGGCTGGTCGTTCGTCACCGTCTTTTTCCCCCTGCTGTTAAAAAACCTGCCGTTTCTTTCCCCGGCATTCTTCCTCACTTTTTTCTCGACCTTTCTGCTGGTAACCGTCCGTTCGCTGGTTTTCGACCTGCGCGACCTCCAGGGCGACCTGATCGTGGGCCGGGAGACACTGCCGACAGTGATCGGCACGAAGTGGACGAAAGTGATGGTCTATTCCATGGTGGCGCTGCAGGCCGCGATCATAGCCACGGGAGCGCTGTTCGGCTGGCTGAGCCGGTTCGGCTGGTATATGCTGGCGGTGGCCGCCTATGTTTGTGTCTACCTGATCCTTTTCCATCGCGGAACAATAAAGCGCGAGACACCCGTGGAGGTGATGGGTGACAGCCAGTTCATCCTGGCCGGACTGCTGGCCTTCTTCTACAGTATGCGCTGAGGCGAGCCCGGCTTGACATCTCGGCACCCGGTCTCCCATCTTTAATGTAGATAATGTTATTCTATTCTTTCTCCGCGTGCGCAAGCCGCAGATTCAACCGGGGACTTAAGGGACCCACAGGAGAAAGGACCTGTACCCATGCCGGATTTTCAGGTAAAAAACCTCACTTCCAAGCACCGCATCACCCAGGTTGAAGAGCAGTTCAAGTACTGGGAAAATCTCGGGACCCGTCAGCCTGGACGCACGGCCAAGCACGAGGTCAAGTTCATCACGATCTCCCGCGAGTACGGCTGCGCCGGCTTCAGGATCGCCGACCAGCTGGCCGCAGTCCTGAACGAGAAAATCGGGCAGGAGCAGCTCCGCTGGGCGGTTTACGACCGCATGCTGGTGGAGGCGGTCTGCAACGACCACAAGCTCAGCCGCGTCCTGGTCGACAGCCTCGAGCGCCAACCCAAGTTCGTCTTCGGCGACTACATCACCGGCCTGTTTACCGGTGAGCCGTCCCGGATCAAGGTGTTCAAGAAGTTCGGCGAAACGATGTTCCAGTTAGCCGCCCACGGCCGGGTGATCATTATCGGGCGGGCCTCGAGTATTGTCACCAGTAAGCTGGCAGGCGGGCTGCACGCGCGGATTATCGCATCCCTGGAATGGCGCGTTCGGCAGGTGGCGGCTTACGAAAAGATCGAAGATCTGAAAAAGGCCCGCCGGTTCGTGATGAAGCACGACCGGGAGCGGGGCAGGTTCGCCCAGGACTTCCTGACCGCGGACATCCGGGACAACTGCCACTACGACCTGATTCTGAACCAGGAAAAGCTGGGGGTCGAGCGGAGCGTGGCGCTGTTGTTGGATGCGATGAAGATCAAGGACCTGGAATTCTGAATTTTCCCCTCGGGCGGCGAAAGGGCGGGAACCGCTTAGACAGGATCATTCGCCTGCGGCGGTGGACAACGGCAGGCGTACGCTGAAACGGCTGCCCTTGCCCACTTCACTTTCGGCCTGAATCGATCCGCCCATGGCGGTGATAAAGCTCCAGGCCACGGCCAGGCCCAGGCCGCTGCCTCTCATGCTCTCGACCGAGGCCGAGCGCCGATAGCGTTCGAACACGTAGGGAAGTTCCTCGGCCGGAATCCCCCGGCCGGTGTCCGCCACTTCCACCCGCACGCAGTCCGCCTCCACCGCAGTGGACACCGCGATACTCCCCCCCTCGCGGTTGTACTTTATCGAGTTTCCCATCAGGTTGGCAATCACCCGCTCCAGTTGTACGCTGTCGGCGGCTACGGCTACGCCCGCTGCGCCGGGGTTGAACGACCAGGTGAGTCCGGCGGCCTCGATCTGAGTCTCGAACAGCGCCAGCATTCCCTCCAGCAGCGAATCCAAAACTACCGGATCCTTCTTCAGCTGAAGCTGGCCGGCTTCCAGGCGCGACAGGCTCAGGAAATCATCGATCAGGGTTTCCATTTGGCCGCAGCTCTTGATTACGTTCTTCAGCATTTTGTTTTGCTTCTCGTTGAGGATCCCGATCTTGCCGTCCAGAACCAGGGTCGAGCTGCCGAAGATGATGCCGAGCGGGTTTTTGAGGTCGTGGGTCAGCATGGACAGGAAGTCCTCCCGCATCCGTTCGATTTCCCGGTCGCGGGTCACGTCCCGCAGCACCGTGACCGTCCCTACCGGCTTCCCGTCCTGATCGGCGATCAGCTTGCCGTCCGGGCCGGTGACCGGATTTTTGCGGATGCGGTAAAATCTGTCCCCGTAGCAAAAATCCACCTCCTGTTCGCCGTTCTCCGGGCAGTCCCGGACAGCCTCGGCCACCCCGGCATCGTCCACCGTTTCCGCCAGGGCGTTGCCCGGACGGAACTCACCGGCGGAGCAGAACAGGCTGAGGAAGGGTTCGTTGGCCAGGAGCAGCCTGTCCTCGCGGTCGGTCACCACCACCGCTTCCTCCAGGCTGTTGAGGATGGTTTCAGTCCGGCCCCGTTCGACGACCAGGAGCCGCTGGTACTGCCGGCGCAGCTCCTGCTGCTGCCGCTGCTGTTCGAGCACCAGGCCGTAGACCGCTTCCCGGGTCAGCCGGTAGGCCTCGACCACCTGGTTCACGGTCTCCCGCACCGAAATGTCCGGACTGAAGGAATAGACCGCTTCCGGCTCTTCACCGTCGCAGGCCACCACGCCGGCGCGAGCCAGCTCTTCCAGGTCCCGGGCCACCTCAGCCCGGGCCCGGTTGATCCAGCCGGCCACACCCGCGGCATTGTCCAGCGCGAACGGGTGATCGTGCAGGTAGCTCAGAATTTCGAGCTTGATCACTGTGTTGGCTACGTTTCTGAGAAAATCCTGAACGGCTTTGTCCAAATCGCCCCCGTGTCAGAGCTGACGGACCACCGGCAGGCCCTGCTCCCAGTAAATGGGAGCCGCCCACGGATAGCGTCCGGTACGGCCCTTGTCCCAGGCGTGGTAACAGATGTACAGCGTTCCGTCTTCGGTGTCGAACACCGAGTTGTGGCCCGGGCCGGACTGTTCCCCTTTAGTCTCCAGAAGTTTCAGCGGACCGCCGTCTTTGGTCAGGCGGACGAACGGCCCGGGCAGCCTATCGGCGCGGGCGACCAGAACGTGGTAGGTGCCGTCGCGCCAGTTGCCCATGCTGGTGAACAGATAGAAGCCGTCCCCGTGACCGGCGGTGAAGCCGCCCTCCTCCCAGGTGACAGTTTCCTCCGGGAAAACCTTGCGCGGCTCCCCAGCCAGCTCCGTGGGCGACACGAAGCGGTCGACAATCATCTGCGCCTCGTATTCGTTGCCCTCGTTGCCAGTATAGAATAGCCAGCCTTCCCCGAAGGAGACGAAAACCGGATGGCCGTCTATCGACGGCTGCTGGACCAGTTTTCTGCCGCTGTCCACGTACGGCCCCTCGATCCGGTCGCCAACCGCCACCCGCACGTGGCGCCGGTAGGGGTCGCCGAAAGAATCGGACGTATAGTAGAGGTAGAAATGGTTATCGTGGACGAGGATTTCCGGCGCCCAGTAGTTCGCCTCGCGGCAGCCTTCGTATTCCGGGAACTTCAGGATGCGGCCGACTGGCTCCCAGGTATGAAGGTCGGCGGAGCGATACAGGTCGAACAGGCTGTCGCTGGTTCGGTTATAGCCGGTGGAATGGGTGCCGGTAAGGTAATACCGGCCTTCATGGCGGATACAGAAAGGATCGGGGAGCGGCCGGCCGATATCGAGTCTGAAAGCTGGTTTTTTCCCCATCGGGCTGTCGGCTTTACAGGTGTCGAGGAGCAGGGGCGAGGCCAGCGAAAGGCCAGCGGCCTGGAAAAAATTCCTGCGTTTCATGGCGGATTCCGGTTTTTGGATTCTGAATTTACTGAGGATTCGAGGATTGACGTCCCGGTCGTTTTCAGGGCTGTTTCTGCTTTTCCCTCAGCCGCCGGGTGGCCTGGGCCCAGCGGGTGGCGTCCGACAGGATGTCTTTCAGCTCCACCACGTCCGCCTTGGCCGCACCCCCGGTTCCCCCCATCACGTCCACCCCCCTGTCGAACTTGGTCTTCACCTCGATCCCGGAGGTGGTGATCACATACTCCTGGATCGACTTGTCGTGGTCTGCGCCGCGCATCTTGAGGATGGCGATGGCCCGGCGGATTTCCCCCTCCAGCTCCACGTAGCGCATCAGGATCAGGTTGTCGAACAAGCCCAGGGTGCGCCGGCCGTCGATTTCGAAGGAGCCGAACATCTTGTCCACCTCGAAGGTAAAGAGGCTGGTGACCCCGCGGAGGGAGAAAAGCCTGAGCAGGGCATCGAGATAGTCCACCATATAGTCTTCGTCCCGGACCGACTCCATGAGCTGGTTGAGGCTGTCCACCACCACCCGGTCCACGGCCCTCTCCTCCAGCCGCGCCTTGATCCCGTGCAGCAGCTCATCCGCCTGCAGGTCGAGCGTGCTGCGGTAGAGAACGGCCAGCCGGCCGGAGTCGAGGTAGCGGTCGAGCTTCATGTCGAAACTGCGGGCCGCCGCCACAAAATCCGCTTCCTGTTGGACGAAGGAGACCAGCAGCACCCGCTCATGTTTTTTCAGTCCTTCCTGAAGGAACTGCGCCGCCAGTACGCTCTTGCCCGTGCCGCTGCTTCCCGCCACCACGGTCGCGCTGCCCGCCGGCAGGCCGCCCCGGCACATGCGGTCCAGCCCGGCGATCCCGGAGGACAGCGGTCCAGCCACGGCTTTCAGGCTCGCGCCCCGGGCGGATTCCCCATCCGGCAGGGCGCCGCAGACCGGGTACACTTCCAGGCCGCTGTCGGTGAAGCGGAGGGTATGCTTACCGGACAGGTGGCGCTGCCCGCGCGATTTGATCACTTCCAGGAATCGCTCGCGCCGCTGTCTGGAGCGCTGTTCGTAAGAAAGCCTGATCACGGTGTCCACCACGTACTCCTCGATATTGGCCCCCTCGCTTTCAGCCGATTCGATCTCCTTGATCAGGACCGCGCTGGTGGTAAGCTGCATCAGGCCGTTGATGAACTTGCTGAGCAGGACGCGGAGCTCCTGAACGTTTTCGGTGATCCGGCGGAAATGAGTGATCGAGTCGACCAGGATGCGGTTGGCGCCGATACTGCGGGAAAGCCGGGTGAATCCGCTTTCCGGCTTGAGCAGCATGTCGCGCACGGCTTCCGGCGAGGAAGGGATGACTCTCAGCAGGCCGCGGCTCTCCAGGTCCCGGAGGTTCCAGCCGAAAGCCAGGGCGTCGCGGTAAAGTTTTTCGGCCTCCTCCTCGAAAGTGATGATTATACCCGGCTGGCCGTAGAGCGAGGCGCCCTTGCAGATATACTGCAGGCCGAAAGTAGTCTTGCCCGCGCCCGGCGTTCCCTCCACCAGGAGGCTGTTGTCCGCAATTATCCCGCCGAACAGTATTTCGTCCAGGCCATCGGTGCCGGTCTTGATCAGATGCACCAGTCCGCTCCCTTCGAGTCGCTGTCAGCCGGTAGCGCCGCGGGCGACAAGCACGTTTCGCACCACCTCGTCCGGCACCTCGATTCCGTAGGAACCGTCCCCGCTGGCGGCCATCCGTCCTATTTTGAGTGGCAGGGCATAGCGGGCCCGCCCTTTCCGCGCTTTCTTGTCCAGGGTAGTCATTTCAATCAACCGTTCCGCCGGAGCGGCCAGGCCGGCCAGGGTTACCGGCAGGCCGAGCCGGGTGAGCAGACCGGCGATCCGGGCCGCCCCCTGAGCTTTCAACAGTCCCAGCGCCACGGCGATGTCCGCTTCGAGCGCCATTCCGCAGGCCACCGCTTCCCCGTGCAGCATCCGGTAACCGGAAAAAGCCTCGACCGCATGGCCCAGGGTGTGGCCGAAATTGAGGATTTGCCGGAGGTTGGTTTCCCGCTCGTCCTGCTGGACCACTGAAGCCTTGATCCGGCAGTTGCGCGCCACCAGGTCGGCCAGCAGGTCGGCGTTGTCGCGGGTGAGTTGTTCCGGGCTGCTTTCGAGATAGTCGAAAAGCTCAAGCTCACGGATCACCCCGTGCTTGACGATTTCAGCCATGCCGGCGGTAAATTGACGCTGGTCGAGGGTGATGAGCACTTCCGGGTCGATCAGCACCAGCGCCGGCTGATGGAACGCGCCGATCAGGTTCTTGCCCCAGGGCACGTCCACCCCGGTCTTGCCGCCGATACTGCTGTCGGCCATGGCCAGCAGGCTGGTGGGCACCTGCACCAGGGCCACTCCGCGGGCATAGGTAGCGGCCACGAATCCCGCCAGGTCCCCCACCACTCCACCACCCACAGCCACCACCAGGCTGTCCCGGCCCAGTCCGGCCTCGAACATCCGGTCCTCGACCTGCTCCTTGACCCGCCTGTTCTTGCTCTGTTCGCCGGCCGGAAAAGAAATTACGGCCGGCGTGCGCAGGCCCGCCTCTTCGAGACCGGCGGCGATTTTGCCGGCATAGAGACCGGCCAGGTTCGAATCGCTGATTACGGCGCAGGCAGTGGAGGGAAAGCGGTCGGCGATTATTTCTGACGCCCGGCGCAACAGGCCGGGCTCGATCAGAATCGGGTAGGAACGATCCTGTGCCCGTTCCAGGCGGACGGGCACTTCCAGCAGTGCTTGACGAGCGCGCGGGGCTGGTACCATGACAGTCGAATCTCCAGGCAGGGCGGATGGGATAGAGGCGATCGGGGTTTGCCGGCGACCGGGTTCAACTGAAAACTTTCTTTTCGGTGGCGGTGTCTATTTCGAGCTTATCGGCGCCCAGTTCCTTGGCACGCTGCCTGGCGTAATTCTGCATTTCATCGAGCTTTTCGTCGGTATGCACCGGTTCGTGGTGGAAAAGAATCAGTCTTCTCACTCCGGCCTCGATCGCCCAGTCCACGGCATGGTCCGTGCTGCTGTGACCCCAACCCTTGTGCGTCACGTACTCCGCCGGCGAGTAGGCCGCATCGCAGACCAGGATATTCGAGCCGGTAAGAAACTCGACCAGCCGTCTATTCTGCTGTTCGACTATCTCCTTTACCCCCTCGGCTTCATCCCCGATCAGATCGCCCGCATCCGAGTCGCTGAGAATGTCGAAATACGGTTCGTGATCCCCCGTATACAGAAATGTACTCTCGCCATCGGTAATGCGATAACCGAGAGTCAGGACCGGGTGGTTCATGTAATGGGTGGTTATGTGCAGGCTCCCCAGATCGAATTCGCTCTCGTTCAGCTCGTGGTAATTCAGCTCCGCCGCCAGTTGCGCGGTCGAGATCGGGAAATAGCTGTAATCCATCTGGCCGGCGAAGATCTCTTCGAGACGTTTTTCATAGTGCAGCGGGCCGTAAATGTCGATCACGGTACCGGGGATGAAAGCCGGCACGAAAAAAGGAAAGCCATTTATGTGATCCATGTGGGTGTGCGTTATCAGCAGACTTATCTTGAGCGGTTTGGGAAGCCTGAGCAGTTCCATGCCCAGTTCGCGGATCCCAGTCCCGGCATCAATAATCAGCACACCTCCATCTATCAGGTCGCCTTCCTCACCCAGCAGCTGCATGCAGGTCGTGTTGCCGCCGTAACGCATGGTCGATGGACCGGGTGTGGGAATCGAGCCCCTCACTCCCCAGAATTTTACCTTCATGTACCCCTCTGGTAATCAGGTTTGCAGGAATACGGTGGCCTTCTGGATTTCTTCCGGCAGGTTGACGAGGCTCCCCTGGACCACCTCCCGGGTAAGTCCGATGGACGGGAAAGCGGCCTCCTCCACTGTATTCCCCCCGTATTCTCCGGTGTTATCGTAACCCTGCGCAGCCACGAAATAGTTAGCGACGTGTACCACCCAGGTCAGGGTACCGACCTTTTCGGTGGGCCGGTGGTGGTAGCGGATGGAATCGATGAGCAGGGGGTTGAGGCTCCATTTTTCGGCCAGCAGGCTGCCCACCTCGCCGTGGTCTATCCCGATCGTAGCCACTTCCGCCTCGGAACCGGTGAGACTTTTTTCCTGGGCGTACTGGAGCGCCTTGGAGTAATACATCGGCAGGAAGAGAGCCATGACCAGCTTGCCGATGTCGTGGACCAGGCCCGCCACGAAAAATTCATCCACCGTGGCCGGGTCCGTGCCCATTGTTTTGCCGATTGCCTTGGCGACAATCGCGGTTCCCAGGGAATGCTCCCAGAAGCGATGCTGGTCGAAGCTTTTTATCTTTACCGCACCCTGGCCCATCTGGCCGACGATGGCAGAGGAGAGGGCGAGGTTTTTGATCGTGTTGATTCCCAGCAGCACCACCGCCTGGCTGAGTGAAACCCTGTTGGGCATGCCGTAATAGGCTGAATTTATCAGCTTGAGCACTTTGGCCGCCACAACCGGGTCCAACTGGATTACCGCCAGAATATCCTTGGCGGATGATTTTATATCGTGAGCCAATTGGATGATCTTACCTACCGTAGTCGGCAGGCTCGGCATCTTATCTACCGACGCAATGATCTTGGCCTTGATCTCTTCCTGCGCCGCTAAGCGCATCTCCATTTGCGACTCCGTCTCATTTTATGAGGTACTCCCTTAAATCTACTAATATTAGTAAATTTTGAATTCCAATTCAAGGGTTTCACTTTTATCCCGAGGCTTAACGATTATGGCGACAGGCACTTGTTATCCGGCTTGATGATGACGATTTCAGTCAACTCCGGCGGAGAAAGAAACCGGATCGGCAGGGCCCGGCCCTCGCCCATGCCTCTGCTGATGTAGACCCGGCAGCCTCCCAGATCGACCAGGCCGGCGCTCATTTTTCTGTCCGCATCGCTGTGAGTGGTCAGCGAACCGAACAGGGGCAGGCGAATCTGCCCGCCATGCGTGTGGCCGCACAGGACGATTTCGGCGTCGAACGGCCGCAGGCTTTCCAGGCGAACCGGACTGTGAGTAAGAACGATTCTCAGGGCGGAATCCGCCACGCAAGGATAAAGTATCTGCGGCCTGTCCCGGTCCGAGGCGGGGTCATCGATACCGAATATCTGCCAGGGCGTGCCGTTCTCCAGCTTCCCCTCGGCGACTTCGTTGCACAACAGCCGTATTCCGCTGTCCGCCAGTTTTTCGGCCAGCCGCTTGACGTCGTTGGCGCGGCAGAACCGGTTGCAATCGAAGCCGAATACCGGATGAGTCACCACCTTGAACCATTCCACTGGATTGCGCCCCTGGTAGCATAGATAATCATGGTTGCCCAGCACGGAAAATTTCCCGTACCTGGCTTTCAACCGCCCGATGACCTCACAAACCGGCTCGATACCGCTGTCGTCGTCGATCAGGTCCCCGGTGACCAGGACAAAATCCCAGAGCCGGTCGCCGAGCTTTTCCAACGGTTCGAGAAGTCTGAGATTCTTGGCAGTAAGATGGATATCCGAGACGTGCAGAACGCTCAGACGGTATCCCTCCGGAGCGTCCCAGGATTCTTTGGCGGGGAGTTCTACTTTCCTGTATTGTACTATGCGGTTCCTGAAAATTTCAAGTAAAATCAGGACCGAGGCCAGGGCAATCGTCCGCTTGATTATCTTCCGCAACCCTATTCTCCGCGATCAGCCGAATACGTTCATATCCAGGGTCACCGCCAGCCTGCGTCCCGACCGGAAGGAGGCATCCAGATTCTGAAAGAGGTGGAATCCGATCCGGCCGATTATCGTATCCCCGGTAAAACCGACACCCGCATCCTGTCTCAGGCTGCCGTAACCGGTCTGCGAGTCATTGTGGTAAAAAGCGATGCCGGTTTCGTAGACCGCTTCCGCCATCCAGCGGAAAAACACGTATTCGACCACCGGCAGAGCGGGCAGACTGATCCCGTAAGTGCCCTGAGCCATCAACATTCTGTCCCCGCTGAAAGCGAAATTGTCGTAACCCCTGAGTGTGTTACCCAGGGTGTAGCAGCGTTGGAACGGCAACGCTTCATCCGCTCCGGCCAGCTTGAACCAGAAGAAGGCGTGGTGTATGCCGCCGAAAGTGTCCCAGCGCTTCAGGCTGATGTCGTAGCGGGCGAACGGGTGGTCTCCGCCCAGCCGGCCGCCGGCGATCTCTCCTTCGAATTCGAAGCGGAACCCATTGAGCGTGAAATAGGGATCGTTGCGGGTGTCGAGCGTTGCATCCAGAATCAGGCTGTGGATCGATCCCGGCTGGACCGGCAGATTCGAGTGGAAGTTTTCCTCGCCGAAGAGGGTGAAGGGGGACTGGTTGGTCAGGCTGTAATAGCGCTCGTTCTGGTAAAAAAGGCCGATCTGGGAGTGGTTGCCCAAAAGCCTCACCAGTCCGGCGGAATATCCCTCCCGGCGGAAATAGTAGCGGTGGTCGTTTCCGGCGACGAAAGCCTTGAAAGCGTTTTCCAGGTCGTCCAGGCGCCAGCGGTCGTTGGTGTCGGTCCGGCTCCGTGCGCCGAACTGCGCCTGCCAGCTGGCAGATCTATCCAGAGGCAGCCGTAACTGAGTGTCGAAGCCGACTGCCTGGCGTGTGGTAGCGGAGATAACCCGGCCGCTGAATATCTGAATATCGTCGAGCTGGGGTTGTACCAGGCTGAATCCCCAGGAAGCGGAAAAACCATCCACCCGGTCGTAGCCGTCGACACCGAAACCACCCATCCGGTTGGTGCGGAATTCGAGCTGGAAAGGTATTTCGCGCGTCGACCCGGCCTTCTCGACGCTCCGCTTGACAATTTCCGCACCCTCAGGCCTCGTAGTCTTGTATATCGTTCCGGCCACACTGGCGCTGCGCGACTGAAAAAGACTTCCCCGCACCACAATCACATCCTGGCCTACTGCCGCCTGCGAACGCAGGCCCAGTTCGCCGTCCACCATCACCACGCTGCCTTCGACCGCACAGTCGACCGCACCGTTGCAGCCGACAAAGATCACATCGCGCTGCAGACCGGCATCAGCGCTCCCGATCACCGTGTCCACGAAGAACACGGAATAGCTCTTGTGCGCCAATACCTCTTTAAGCCGGTCAAGAGCCGGGTCAGTTCCTCCGGCGGGAGCATTCCGAGCCAGGAGGCCTGTGGCCCAGGCCGGCGCCACGACCGCCACCGCCAATAATATTACGTACGTTTTCAGGAAAAAATGTCTCATCGCCCCGGTTTCGCTTCGCACCGCTGTACCGCTCTCGTTCTTCAGCAAACTGGACAAGGGAATATACAAAAAAAAATCGTCGAGCGGTATAGGCTGCAATCCGGCCT
>JAZDIG010000099.1:0-2675 GCA_043805105.1 Candidatus Glassiibacteriota bacterium
TGGAAGTCTACGGGCTCTCCCTGGACCGGCTCGAGACGCTGCTGGCTGAATTCGGCAGGGTAAGGCTGGTGGGACGTCGGTTCGGCGTGCTGCGCCTGGACGGGCTGGAGGTGGAGTGGTCGGTGCCCAGACGCGACAGCCTGGGCCGGCGGCCGCGGGTCGAGATCGATCCCCGGATGAGTTTCCGGGACGCTTCCCGCCGGCGGGACCTCACCATGAACGCCCTGCTGATGGACGTGCAGACCGGCGAGGTGATCGATCCCTGGAACGGCCGGCGGGACATGGCCGACCGGATCCTGCGCACGCCGGATGAGGAACGGTTCGTGGAGGACCCGCTGCGTTTTTTCAGAGTGATGCAGTTTGTCGCCCGCTTCGAAATGCAGCCGGACGAACCGCTCGATCGCACCTGCCGGCGGATGGTCATTTCGGGGGTATCGAAGGAAAGGATCGAGGAGGAGTTCAACAAGCTGTGGCTGGAGGCGGCGCGGCCGAGCCTGGGTCTGGCCTGGCTGGCCTCGGTCGGCCGATTGGGAGAGGTATTCCCCGAGCTGCTGCCGATGAAAGATACCCTCCAGGAACCGGACTGGCACCCGGAAGGCGACGTTTGGACGCACACCCTGCAGGTGGTGGATGCCGCCGCAGCCCTCAGAACCGGCGACCGGCCCCGCGACCTGATGCTCCTTTGGAGCGCCCTGTTCCACGATGCGGGAAAGCCCGGGACCACGGTCGAGGTGGAGGGCCGGATCAGGAGCCCCGAGCACGACGAGGCGGGCGCGGAAATCGCCCGGCGGGCGCTGGAACGCTGCCTGGGCAGCCGGACCGTGCTGGAGGGCACGGTCAAGCTGGTAGTCGAACACATGAAGCCGCTGCAGTTTTACCAGAACGAGTCGGGAGCCAAGGCCTTCAAGCGTCTGGCTCTCAAACTGAGTCCGGAGGCCGACCTCGAATTGCTGGCCGCTCTCGCCCTGGCCGACTGCCGCGGCACCAATCCACTCGGCGGCCCGCCCCTGGAAAACGACAGCCGGATGGTGGACTGGTTCCGGCAGTCAGCCCGGGAATCGAGAGTGGAGAAACAGCCGGAGAAGCCGGTGCTCCTGGGCCGCCACCTGCTGGACGTGCTCGAGCCGGGCCCGGAGATGGGCCGGGTCCTGGAGGCCGCCTACCGGATCCAGATCGAAGAGGGGATAACCCGGCGGGACGAACTCCGTAGTCGAGCCCTGGCTGAGTGCGGTATCGAGCTTGATAATTGACTCTCGACCGGATTAGCTTATAATAAAGCATCAAAAAACATTATCCGGGGAGAACTGTCGATGGTTTCCGACGCAGAAAAACTGACGATCAATTACGAAGAGGACGGCGTGCTGATCGTCAAGGAGCTGGACAAGGTCGTGCTGTCCAAAGGAGCCTGGGCCACGCTGATCTTCCGCTACCAGCAGTGGGAGAAAGCCAAGAACGCCTTCAGCGACGACCGCTTCACGATCCGCCGCTACCGCAAGATCAACAATGAATACCGCCAGCAGCAGAAGTTCAACATTTCGAGCGCGGACCAGGCCCGGAAGCTGATCGATGCGCTGGCTGTCTGGGTGGGCTGAATTAGTTATCCCGCAGCTTCAGTACTCCACCGGCTTGTAGTACCAGTCGCCCACGTTGCCCTCGGCCGGGTAGCCGCTGATTTCGTAGTAGCCGAATCCTTCCACGCTTTCGGCCAGCTCGATCTTCACCAGCCATTTGCACCATTTGTAGCCATACTTGCCCTGTGAAATCACGTGCAGTGGAAAGCCCCTGTCGGTCCGCAGGGGCAGGCCGTTGGCCTTGTAGGCCACCATCACGTCGTTCACCTGGATGAAATTGAGGGAAAGCCAGGTGCGGTAATCGTCGTAGCCGTAGAACCGGGCGTACAAGGCGGTGCTCTTGACGCCCGCTTCGTCCAGCAGGTCGCGCAGCCTGAACCCCTCCCAGAGGATTTTGGCGCTCCAGCCGTCCACGCAGTGTACCCAGGTCACCCGTTTCACGCCGGGCTTGTTCAGCAGCTCATCGTAGGTATAAGTGCGCGGGTTGTCTACCAGGCCCGTAATTTCGAGCCGCCACTTGGCAATGTCGATTACCTGCGGGCCCCTGGTTGAGTTTTCCCGCATCTGGCTGGTGTTGAAGAGCTGAATACCCATGTATTCACTGAGCTCGGCCATGCCCGGCTGGCCCGTATCCGGAGAGGTCGCGGTATTCCCGCCGCCGCCGCAGCCGAAAAGCAAAACGGTCGCCAGCAGAATAGCGGATATTTTCAGGATGCCGCTTTTCATCGTTTCCTCGGTTCACATGGGCGGCAGTTCGAGGCCGCCGTCGACAGAGTAGCCGTAGCGCTCCCAGTATCCCTTGAACTTCGTATCTGCGGATAGCTCGACCTTCGTGATCCAGCGGCACCATTTGTAGCCCCACTTGCCCTCCGCCACCAGGGTCAGGGGAAACCCCACGTTCTCCGGCAGGTCAGCGCCGTTCATCTGGAGGGCCAGGATCAGGTCGTGGCTGCGTGCATAGGCGAGGGCCAGCGAGGTGGAGTAGCCGTCGGCCGCGCGGAAGATGACCGTGTTGGCCGAGGGATCGACGCCCGCCTCATCCAGCAGGCCGGCCAGCGAAAATCCCTCCCACTGCACGTTCACGTGCCAGCCTTCCACGCAGAA
>JAZDIG010000100.1:0-4158 GCA_043805105.1 Candidatus Glassiibacteriota bacterium
AGCAGCTCCACCGGCCGGTGGTTCCCCAGGTTGATTATCTCGTACTCGAACCTGTGCTCCAGGCAGGCGGTCACGCCCCGGACGATGTCGTCGATGTAGGTGAAATCCCGCCTCATCTGGCCGAAATTGTAGACCGAAATCTTCTCCCCTTTCAGGATCGCTTCGCAGAACAGGAAAAGCGCCATGTCCGGCCGGCCCCAGGGTCCGTAGGCCGTGAAAAAGCGCAGCCCGGTGGAGTTGAGGCCGTAGAGATGGCTGTAGCTGTGGGCCATCAGCTCGTTGGCCCGCTTGGTGGCGCCGTAGAGGGAAATCTGGCCCTCGAGGGCGTCGTTTTCCGCGAACGGCAGCTTGCGGTTCTTGCCGTACACGCTGGAGGAGGAGGCGTAGACGAAGTTTTCGATCTGGTGGTGACGGCATAGTTCGAGGATGTTGAGGAAGCCTTCGAGGTTGGATTTCTGGTACGCCTGCGGGTTGGTGAGCGAATAGCGCACGCCGGCCTGGGCCGCCAGATGGATCACCTGGCTCACCGCGCCGGCCTTGAATACCTCCTCCATAGCAGGATAGTTACAGAGGTCGAGGTGGTGGAAGGTGAACCCCGGATATTCTTTCAGCTTCTCGACCCGGTCCCATTTGAGCCGGGTGGAGTAGTAGTCGTTAACGCTGTCCAGGCCGGCCACCTCCTGGCCGTCCTCCAGGAGCTGGCGGGCGACGTGAAAGCCGATGAAACCGGCGGCGCCGGTGACCAGAATCATGCATTCCTCTCCGGGTCTGCTGGCGGTTGGCGTATCAGGTGCGCAATATAAATGATCCGGCGTCACGGGGCAAAGCCCATTTACCCGCGGCTGACTCTCCCGGCTTATTTCTTCCCGCTGAAATGGTCGCGCCTGACCCGCACCACCTCCCCCTTCTCCGCCTCGGTCACGTACACCCAGTCCCCGTGCGCCTCCACGTTGGTCAGGTTCTGGCCGAAACCGCTGGCGCAGCCCAGCAGCTCGCCCTGCGGGCTGACGTAATAGAGCCGTCCGCCGCCGTAATGGGTGATGAACAGGTTGCCGGCCTCGTCTTCCTCGATCCCGTCCGGGCCGTTGCCCCCGCCCATCAGGAAAATCTCCCGGCCCGGGCCGGCCTTGCGGCCGCCGTCCAGCAGGGGAAAGGCGGTGACGTTGCGGCGCGTGGTCTGGCCCACGTAGAGGGTGGCCAGGTCCCGGCTGACTGTCAGCCCGTTGGGGAAGGCCAGGCTGTCCAGCAGCTTGTAGAGCTTTTTGGCGGCCAGGTCGTAGCAGAAGACTCTTCCGCCGGTGGTTTCATCATCGCGGTTGGGATCGCTGAAATAGAGGCAGCCGTTGGCCGCCAGGAAGATGTCGTTGACCTCGTTGAACGGCCCTCCGGCGTAACTGTCCACCACCGTGCTGACTTTCTTGGTTTTCAGGTCGATGGCGATTATGCGCTTGCCCTGGTATTCGCAGGCGTAGAGCGCTCCCTCGGGGCTGCAGGCCGTGCCGTTGGCCATGCCCTGGCCCTGGCTCAGCAGGTCGATGAAGACCTCCGCCGTGCCGTCCGGCTTGATGCGGGCGATGTCGCCTTCCTTTTTGTAGATCACCACGTAGAGGTTGCCTTCGCTGTCGAACGAGGGGCCCTCGGGGAAGTTGAACCCCGAGGCGAACACTTCGTAGGCGGCCTCGGCGCAGGGACGGGCGGCAGCCAGCGGACGCCAGCCGGCGGCAGCCAGGGCCAGCGCAAGCCACAGGCAGGCAGGGGCGGCTTTTTTCATCCTAACATCTCCTGAAAGAATGATTGTTTTACGGCTGATTGTAATTGCTACCAGCTCCCGCCGGGATAGACCTTCTCGGGCACCTCTCCGGTATAGGTCATGCTGGTGTCTATTTTGACGTCGTCTCCCCAGCGGCCGTTTTCCGCATCGATCAGCTCGACCCAGACCCGCCAGTAATGCTCATCCCCCAGGTGGGTAAGGGAGATGTAGTTGTAGTCGCGCGTGCGCAGGTGGAGGTTGATTGCAAGGTCGAGCGCGCTCCAGCCGTCGCGCGTACCCTCCGGGGTCTCGAGCTGCGGGTCGATCCATTCATTGGTGAAGGGGATGTAGCAGACCCAGTGAGGCTTGTCCCACCAGTCTTCTTTCACCAGGGCTTCCGCATTGGCATCGGCGGATACGTAAGCTCCGCGCGCCGGGTAGTCTACGCTGGCCGCCAGCGCCTGCACCAGCCAGCTCATCGTGCCGCACTGGCCCCAGCCGTGGGCGAGCTTGCGCCGGCCTTCCACTTTCCTGTCGCTGGCCTCGTTCTCGGGTCCCACCGCGGCCCGGGCCCAGCGGCTGAGCATGCCCACGGCCTCCACCCGGCTGCCGGTCTGCGCCAGCGCCTGCTCGTACACCGGCAGGGCGATCCGGCGGTAGGCCCAGATATCGGCCGGGTCGTCGAAATCGATCGCCGGGTGACGGTAGCGCATGTCGGCCGGCACCGCGATCTTTTCCTGGGGCGGCATCGGGCTGGCGGGCCGGGGAACCGGCTGGCCGAGCAGGGTGAAGGTCCGCACCGCCTGCCAGGTGGCCTGCATCTCCCCCGGAGGCAGCACCCGGACCTGTTCGTTCACGCCGAAACGGGCGAATCCGCCGTCCGGGTTCTCGACCGAGGCGAGCCAGGCGGCGCAGTCGGAAGCCGGCCGGCTGGCGCGGCTGGTGTCGGTATCCGACAGCGGCAGGCCGATCAGGCTCAGCGCATTGACTGCGTGATAAGTGTCCACGGTGCGCGAATAGTGGTCGTAGTTGTTCCAGTTGTCGCCGTGGCCCAGCTCGAAACCGCCCTCGGCTTCCTGGCCGTAGCTCGAGAGCAGGAAGTGCTTGACTTCCGCCGGGCGGTCGGGGCCAGCGCCCAGCAGTGCCAGGGCCGCCACGGCGTAGCCGGTGCCCGGCACCGAGCTGAAGCGGAACCCGTCCGGACTGAGGGTGAAGCCGCCGCGAGCCGCGATGGTGTTCTGCTGGTCCCCGAGCCAGGCGACCACTTTCGCCGAATCCGGAACCGGCCGGCCCAGCTCTTTAAGGGCCGCCACCGCCCAGTAGGTGGAATAGGTGGCAACCTCGACGGCTCTTCCCGCGTACTCACTGGCATCAAATGCGCCGTCCTCCATCTGACGGGCCGCGATGAAACGGGCCGCGGCCTCCGGGTCGGCGGGCGAGGCGTTCAACAAGCTCAATGCCCGCAACGCCCAGTAGGTTGGCTCCAGCGCGCTCTGGCTGCCCCAGGGCAGGTCACTGGACCGGCCGTAGTAATCCGCCTTTTCGATGAAACCGCCGTCGAGCTGCTGCCTGGCCCGCAGCCAGGCGACAAGGTTTTCGGTATCTTCCACCCTGTCCAGCGCGCCCAGGTCGCGCAGCGCTTCCAGGGCCATGCCGGTGGTGGAGCTGAAAGCGGAATCGCCCGGGTACCAGCCGAAACCGCCAGCCGGCGCACGGCAGGCCAGGATCCATTCCACCGTGGGATGGGGTCCCGCTGCCGCAGGCGGCGCCGGAGCCTGGGAAGGCTTTTCGCCGCAGGATACTGTCAGGCAGAGCAAGAGAAACCGGATCGTTCCTTTCATCGGCCCTCACTCGATCGGAGACAGAAGTTCAAAGGCCCGTTCGCACTGCTAATAATAAGCTCTCCGCAGCCAAAGTAAAGATGTATCGTTCCCATTTCCCGCCGAGTTGCGACTTGCAGCGATCAGGTCCGTCGTGTATTTTAACGGCAGTCGACCTGCAGATTTTCCCGAACAGTACCAGCCGAATCCAGCAGAGGGGGTGACCCGATGTCCGCTTCCCGTCCATCGACCATATTTCTCCTGGCCACAGCGCTGTTCCTGGCTTTTTCCCTGTCCGGGGCGGACCGGGCTGCCGCTCAGCTTCCGCCGAAAGACAGCCGGGCGGACGAGCTGATCGACGCCGACCATTTCAAGCTACGGATCAAGGTCCCCACCACCCGCGAAGAGCTCGAAGCGCGCCGGAACGAGATCCGGCAGAAATTCCTGCTCACCGCCGGCCTGTGGCCGCTGCCGGACAAGTGTCCGCTCAACGCCCATATTTTCGATGAAAAGCGGGCCAACGGCTTCCGCGTGGCCAAGGTGTATTTCGAAAGCCTGCCCGGCTTTTTCGTCACCGGCAACCTTTAC
>JAZDIG010000101.1:0-15534 GCA_043805105.1 Candidatus Glassiibacteriota bacterium
GAGATGGTGATGCCGGGAGACAACGTGGAGTTGACGGTGACGTTGATCAGCCCGATAGCGATGGAGAGGGAGTTGCGGTTTGCGATACGCGAGGGTGGCCGGACAGTGGGCGCCGGCGTCGTGACTGAAATCATCGAGTAAGCCCGGGCTCCGGCGTTTCAGGGGTACCGGCCGAAAATACATATCGCCGGGAGAAGTAAGCAAAACCCGAGGGGGTGATTGCGCAACAGGGCGGCTCCCTCGGTTTTTTGCCTGTGCCCGGCAAGCGGGGACGACTGATTAGGCTGAAAAACAATCTACTTTTAATTTATCCGAGGTAATCGACTGATGGCTGGTGGCGGAGCGAGAGTCAAAATCATCATGGCCTGTCAGGAATGCAAGAGCCGGAATTATCATTTCGCCAAGAACAAAAAGAACCATCCGGACCGGATGGAGCTGCGCAAGTATTGCCGGTTCTGCGGAAGCCACACTCCTCACAAGGAAACTCGGTAGAGCTCGGACTATTGGTGCAGGCCAGTAGCTCTAACGGCTAGAGCGCCGGACTCCAAATCCGGATGTTGGGGGTTCAAATCCCTCCTGGCCTGCCATGAATTTTTTCACAACGGCGGAATGCTAATGGCAAACCAGGTGGAAAAAACAGTTGCGACGGAATCCCAGTACGAAAGGGCGGTGCATTTTCTCAAGGAAGTGCGCAACGAAGTGGCCAAGGTAACCTGGCCCAGCGGTAACGAGGTCAAGGGAGCGACGGCAGTGGTGCTGGTGGTCTGTATTATCGTCGCTTTCGCCCTCTGGACCGTGGACAAGATAATCAATTTCGGAATGAATGCAATTTTCTGATGCCGGACCGGCCGCAGGCAGGCTGAAACTCAAATCCCGACTGGATCGATATTGATGGCGGACTCCAAGTGGTATGTGCTGCAAGTCTATTCCGGGCACGAAAACAAGGTCAAGATCAGGATCGAGAAGCTGATTGAGGACATGAAGGCGGTCGAGCCCGAGCCGAAGATCAGCGAAGTGATGGTACCCACCGAGGAGGTGACCGAGCTTCGCAACGGCAAAAAAGTGAAATTGGAAAAAAAGCTCTATCCCGGCTACGTGCTCATCAATATGGTGGCCGATGAGGAAACGCTCCATACCCTGTCCAACACTCAGGGGATCATCAAGTTCGCCGGCGGCGGAGTGAAGCCGCATCCGCTGCGCGAAAGCGAAGTGAACAAGATCGTCCGGCGCACCGAGGAGCGCCAGGTGGCGACCGGCGCCCCACACGAGGAAATCCCCTACAAGGTGGGCGAGTACGTGGAGGTGATCGACGGGCCGTTCACTGATTTCAACGGCCGGGTGGAAGAATTATTCCCGGAAAAGGGCAAGGTGAAAGTGGTGGTGAGCCTGTTCGGCCGGCCGACGCCCCTGGAGCTGAATTACCTGCAACTGAAAAGACTGTAAATACTGTACGTTCTGAAGGAGTACGAAATTGGCTAAGAAAGTCACTGGCTTCATCAAGCTCCAGATTCCGGCGGGACAGGCCAACCCGGCCCCGCCGGTCGGGCCGGCCCTGGGCCAGCACGGCGTGAACATCATGGAGTTCTGCAAGACGTTCAACGCCCAGACGCAGAACCAGATGGGCACGATCATCCTGGTGGAAATCACCGTTTACGCCGACCGGAGCATCACCTTCATCACCAAGACTCCGCCGGCGGCGGTCCTGATCAAGAAAGCCGCCGGACTGGCCAAGGGCAGCGGCGAACCGAACAAGATCAAGGTCGGTAAGATCACTGAGGCGCAGGTCGAGGAGATCGCCAGAACCAAGATGCCCGATCTCAACGCTGCCAATCTCGATTCGGCCATAAAAATGATCCGTGGTACCGCCCGTTCCATGGGTATCGAAGTTGTGGGCTAATTCATCAACAATCGGCAGGTTAAGATGGCAAGAAAAGGCAAGAAATACCAGAACGCCACGGCGACCCTGGACCTCGGCCAGCGCTATTCGATCGAAGATGCGGTCGCCCATGTCAAGCAGGCAGCTTATGCCCAGTTCGATGAAACGGTGGATGTCGTCTTCCGTCTCGGCGTAGACCCCCGCCATGCCGATCAGGTCATCCGCGGCACGGTGGTCCTGCCTCACGGAATCGGTAAACAGCTCAAGGTCGCAGTGATCGCCCAAGGCGAGAAGGCGGCGGAGGCCGAGCAGGCGGGCGCCGATATCGTGGGTGGGAAGGAACTGATCGAAAAAGTTACCGGCGGGTGGTTCGAGTTCGATACGATGATCACCACTCCGGACATGATGGGCCAGGTGGGCAAGCTCGGCCGTATCCTCGGCCCGCGCGGCCTGATGCCGAATCCAAAAAGCGGAACGGTGACGATGGAAATCGGCCGGGCGGTAAAGGAAGCCAAGGCCGGCAAAATCGAATTCCGGGTGGACAAATCCGGTAACGTCCACGCGCCGATCGGCAAGGTGAGATTCGAACACCAAATGCTTGTGGATAATTTCCGGACCCTGCTGGAGGTGATCATGCGCGCCAAGCCCTCCTCGGCCAAGGGCACTTTCCTGCGTAACGTCACGGTCAGCAGTACCATGGGCCCGGGCTTCAAGCTCGACCTCAACCTTTACCGCAATTGATCCGGGAACGGCCCCGACCGAAACATCCCGGGGAGAATCAGGGAGCAAGCCTAATCATGTTGAGAAAGGAAAAACAGACCCAGGTGGATAGTCTGCGGGAAAAGCTCGGCAGCGCCGAGAGCATTTTCCTGACCAATTTCACCGGCATCAACGTCAAGGATATCAGCCAGTTGCGCGGGCAGTTCCGGGCGGCCAACGTGGAGTACCTGGTGGCCAAGAATACCCTGATCCGGCGCGCCGTGGCCGATACGCCGCTGGCAGAGCTCGAATCCTACCTCCAGGGACCGACCGCGCTGGTTATCGCCGGTGACGACGGTGTCAGAGCCGCCAAGATCATCACCAAATTCTGTGAAGATCACGAGAGTTTCCAGGTCAAGGCCGGCGTGATGAGTGAAAAGATAATCGACGCCGCCCGGGTGAAAGACATCGCCCGGCTTCCCAGCCGGGAAGTCCTGATCGCCAGGCTCCTGGGAGCCCTCAATTCACCGATCGCCGGCCTGGTCTTCGTCCTGGGCGGTACGCTGGCCCGGGCCGTGCGTGCGCTCGACCAGGTCCGCCAGCTCAAGGAAGCGAAAGAAAAGAGTTAATTTTATATCTTAAATCAACCCCGTCCTTTCAGGAGGAACTTTCAGATGGCAACTGCGACTCTCAAGAAAGAAGACATCATTACGGCGATCGAGAACATGACGGTTCTCGAGCTGAATGATCTGGTCAAGGAGCTCGAAGGAAAATTCGGTGTATCGGCCGCGGCCCCGATGATGGCCGCCATGCCGGTCGCCGGCGCCGCCGAAGCCGCACCCGAGGAGAAGGATGAGTTCGATGTGGTGCTCACCGGTATCGGCGACAAGAAAATCCAGGTCATCAAGGTCGTCCGCGAACTGACCAGTCTGGGCCTCAAGGAAGCCAAGGAAGTGGTGGACAATCCAGGCAAGGCGGTCAAGGAAAAGGTTTCCAAGGAGGAAGCCGCCCAGATGAAGGCCAAGCTGGAAGAAGCCGGCGCCACCGTGGAAATCAAATAACCGGTCGCCGACTTTTCGCGACCGGACGGTGGTATCAGCCCGGCGCATCCCGGGCACCAATGCGGACCGGATGCGCCGGGTTACAGACAATGTGAAAAGGGAGGCCAGCTCAATCAGGCGGTAAGTGATTGGACTACTGAAAAAGTAGAGACCCTGAACATTCTCGATCGCAGTCTCGAACTCTTAACCGGATAATCAGGGGACTTTTAAGCTTGGCCAGACTCGCGCCACAATCTTTCAATATAGTCCACAGGCAGTCGGAGAGGGCGGAGGAAGAGAAAGCTTACCTGTCCCTTTTCGCATTGTTAACGCCACTTAAAGCGGATCCCCGCCGGCCGTGCCGTTTCCCGGCCGGATGAAACGACGGTCCGCTTTATTTTACAGCAAGCAGTTCCCACATTTCAGGAGATTGGTTTATTCATGAGAAGGGAAAAACCGAAAACCATCTCGTTCGCGAAGCTTCAGCGGCCGGCTGAGATGCCCCATCTGCTCGGCATCCAGACCCAGTTCTTCGCCATGCTGCTGCAGAAGGACACGCCGCCCGAAAAACGCAAAAACTCCGGGCTGCAGGCCGTGTTCAACGAAGTCTTCCCGATAAATGACTACCAGGACAACTTTACCCTGGAGTTCGTCAAATACGGCCTTGGGGAGCCCAAGTACACGGTGGACGAGTGCCAGGAACGGGACATGACCCACGCCATCCCGCTCAAGGCCACCCTGCGCCTGATCTCCAAGGAAACTGTGGGCAACAAGAAGAAGATTAAAGACATCATCGAAAAAGAGGTGTTCCTGGGCGAGCTGCCCCTGCTGACCAACCTGGGCACTTTCGTCATCAATGGGGCCGAAAGGGTCATCGTCAGCCAGCTCCATCGCTCCCCCGGCGTGATTTTCGAAGAGACCACCCACACCAACGGCCAGCGGCTCGTCTCCGGCCGGATCATCCCCTTCCGCGGCTCCTGGGTGGAATTTACCGTGGACATCCACGACATCCTATTCGTCCACATCGACAAAAAGAAGAAATTCCCGGCCACCACTCTTCTGCGCGTGCTGGGCTACTCCTCGACCAAGGATATCATCGAGCTGTTCTATAAGAAGGCCTCGGTCGAGCTGAAGAAGATAGCCGGGCGCGGCCGGCGTAAGCGGGAAGGCTCCACCGAATTCCTGCTCGCCATGGAAATCGTGGACCCGGAAACCGGCGAGGTCGTGGGAGAGGTGGGCCAGGAGCTCACCGGCGCGCTCGCCCGCTCGTTCCAGCAGAAAGGCCTGGATAAGATCGAGGTCTACGAACCCAAGTCCAAGGGCCTCGAAAACAAGCTGATCAAGAATACCCTGCGCAAGGATAACTGCCACAACGAGGAAGAGGCGCTGGTGCGGATCTACAATGCCCTGCGCAACGGCGATCCGCCGAACCTCGAGATCGCGCGCGACTTCATCGACAAGCTCTTCTTCAACCCCAAGCGCTACGACCTCGGCCTGGTCGGCCGTTTCAAGATCAATCAGCGCCTGGGCCTGGACATCGACCATGAATTGACCACGCTGACCAAGCAGGATTTTATCGAAGTGATCCGCTATCTGGTGATGCTGACCGAGGGACAGGGGGATATCGATGACATCGACCACCTGGGCAACCGGCGCATCCGTTCGGTGTGCGAGCTGATCGCTAACCAGATCAGCCTGGGCCTGAACCGCATGTCGCGGCTGATCAAGGAGCGGATGAGCCTGCAGAACAGCGAAAGCCTGACGATCGACGACCTGGTGAACAGCCGGACGGTCAGCGCGGTGATCAACGCCTTCTTCGGTTCGAGCCAGCTTTCGCAGTTCATGGACCAGACCAACCCCCTGGCCGAACTCACCCACAAGCGCCGTCTCTCCGCACTCGGCCCCGGCGGTCTGACCCGCGAGCGGGCGGGCTTCGAGGTGCGCGACGTGCACTATTCGCACTACGGACGCATGTGCCCCATCGAAACGCCCGAAGGCCCGAACATCGGCCTGATCACCAGCCTGACCACCTTCGCCCAGGTCAACGATCTGGGATTCATCGAAACCCCCTACCGCAAGGTGGTCAGGGGCAAGGTGACCGACCAGATCACCTACATGGACGCCTTCGAGGAAAACAAGTACACTATCGCCCAGGCCAATGCGACCTTGGATGATGCCGGTAAGTTCCTCAGCAAACTGGTACTCTGCCGTCGGCGTAACGACTTCGTCCAGGTGCCGCCGGTGGAGATCGACTACATGGACGTCGCCCCGGCCCAGATCGTCAGCGTGGCCGCGGCCCTGATCCCCTTCCTGGAACACGACGACGCCAACCGCGCGCTGATGGGCTCCAACATGCAGCGCCAAGCCGTGCCGCTGCTCAATCCCGAGGCGCCGATCGTGATGACCGGCCTGGAGGAGCGCGTGGCGCGCGACAGCGGCACCGTGATCACGGCCAGGCGCGGCGGCCTGGTGGAATTCGTCGACGCCAACCAGATAGTGATCCTGGTCAGCGACAAGGAACACAGCCATAAGGGGACGATCTGGAGCAAGATGCCAGAGCGCGACCTGTACCGCATGCGCAAGTTCCAGCGGACCAACCAGGACACCTCGATCAACTGCCGGCCCCTGGTCGACATCGGCGAAAAGATCGAAATGAACCAGATCATCGCCGACGGCGCCTCCAGCGAAAACGGTTACCTGGCCCTCGGCACTAACGTGCTGGTGGCGTTCATGCCGTGGTACGGCTACAACTACGAGGATGCGATCATCATCAGCGAGCGGCTGGTCAAGGACGACAAGTTCACCTCGGTCCACATCCAGGAGCTCGAAGTCCAGGTGCGCGACACCAAGCGCGGCACCGAGGAGATCACGGTCGAGATTCCAAACGTGGGCGAGGACGCCGTTCGCAACCTCGACGAGCGCGGCATCATTCGTATCGGCGCCAAGGTGAGCCACGGCGACATCCTGGTGGGCAAGGTGAGCCCCAAGGGTGAAACCGAACAGAGCCCCGAGGAACGGCTGCTTAAGGCCATTTTCGGCGACAAAGCCGGCGACGTCAAGGACACCTCCCTCAAGGTGCCGCCCGGCATCGAGGGGATCGTGATCGACGTCAAGATGTTCAGCCGCCTGATCGAGGACCCGCTGATCCTCGACCAGAAAAACGCCCGGCTGGAGGCCGAGCGCCGCAGCGAACATAAACGGATCGCCGCCATCCGCGATTTCGCTTACGAACAGCTCCGCGAGCTGCTCAATGGACAGAAAATCGTCTGCCTCTACAACAAGGCCACCGGCAAGCAGCAGTTTAAGAGCGGCAAGAAGCTCACCGCCAAGGACGTCGAGAGTATCGACTTCGACAAGTCCGAAATCGGCACGATCACGGTCGATCACGCCGAGGTGACCGAAAAGATCAAGGAGCTGGTATCGAGCTGCGAGCAGCGGATCGAGCAGGTGCGGGAAAAAACCAAAGACCAGATGGAAAAGATCAAGGCTCCCGATGAACTGCCTCCCGGCGTGGTCCAGCTCGTCAAGGTCTATGTCGCCGAAAAACGCAAGGTTTCGGTGGGAGACAAGATGGCCGGCCGCCACGGCAACAAGGGTATCGTGGCCAAGATCGTCCCTGAAGAGGACATGCCGTTCCTGGCCGACGGCACTCCGGTGGAAATCGTGCTCAATCCGCTGGGCGTGCCCAGCCGCATGAACGTGGGCCAGATTCTCGAAACGCACCTGGGGTACGCCGCCAGGCTGCTGGGCTTCACGGTCGAAACTCCGGTTTTCCACGGCGCCACTGAGGAGGAAATTTTTGAGATGATGGAAAAAGCGGGGCTTCCACCCAAGGGCAAAATGGACCTCCGCGACGGTCGCACCGGCAAGAAATTCGACTTCCCGGTCTCGGTCGGCTACATCTACATGCTCAAATTGAGCCACCTGGTGGAGGACAAGATCCACGCCCGTAGTATCGGCCCCTACTCGCTGGTCACCCAGCAGCCGTTGGCCGGCAAAGCCCAGTTCGGCGGGCAGCGGTTCGGCGAAATGGAGGTCTGGGCCCTGGAAGCTCACGGCGCCAGCCACACGCTGCAGGAGATGCTGACGGTCAAGAGTGACGACGTGGTCGGCCGCAGCAAGGTTTACGAGGCGATCGTCAAGGGCGACAACCTCCCGGAACCGGGTACGCCGGAATCGTTCAACGTTCTGATCAAGGAACTGCAGGGCCTCGGTCTCTTCGTGGTGCTCGGCCAGGACGGCGAATGAGCTTGGGCCGGACCGGCGGTCTGCGGTCTTTCAAATAGAGGTCGAAACAACTTTACTTTCTACCCTGATGAGGGTGCCATGATAGATCTGAGAAGTCCACGCGAGAGCAGCCAGGGCAGTTTCAAGTACATCCAGGTCAGCATTGCCTCTCCGGAACAGATCAAGCACTGGAGCTACGGCGAGGTGACCAAGCCGGAGACCATCAACTACCGGTCGTTCAAGCCCGAGCGGGAGGGTCTGTTCTGCGAAAAGATTTTCGGGCCGGTCAAGGACTGGGAGTGCAACTGCGGCAAGTACAAGGGTATCCGCTACCGCGGCGTGATCTGTGACAAATGTGGAGTGCAGGTGACGCTTTCGAGAGTCCGCCGCGAGCGGATGGGGCATATCCGGCTGGCCGTCCCGGTGGCCCACATCTGGTTCTTCAAGAGCCTGCCCAGCCGCATGGGCTATCTCCTGGACATGACCCTGCGCGACCTGGAAAAAGTCCTCTATTACGCCAATTACGTGGTCATCGATCCGGGTAAGAGCAAATTCAAGAAAAAAGAACTGGTTACCGAGGAAGAATACATCGAGGCGGAGAATGCCGGATTCGAGGGCTTCCGGGCTGGTATCGGCGCCGAGGCGATCAAGACCCTGCTGGAGGCGATCGACATCGAGGACCACTCCAGCCAGCTGCGCAGCCTGGTCAAGGTCGAAACTTCGCCGCACCGCAAAAAGAGCCTGCTCAAGCGGCTCAAAGTGGTCGAGGCCATCCGGTTGTCCGGCAACCGGCCCGAATGGATGATCCTGGACGTGGTCCCGGTCATCCCGCCAAATCTGCGGCCGCTGGTACCGCTGGAAGGCGGCCGTTTCGCCACCAGCGACCTCAACGACCTCTACCGCCGGGTCATCAACCGCAACAACCGGCTCAAAAAGCTGATCGAGATGCGAGCCCCGGAGGTGATCCTGCGCAACGAAAAGCGCATGTTGCAGGAATCCGTCGACGCCCTGTTCGACAACGGTCGGCGCACCCGCGTGGTGCGGGGCCGGGGCAAACGGCCGCTCAAGAGCCTGAGCGACATGCTGAAAGGCAAGCAGGGCCGCTTCCGCCAGAACCTGCTGGGCAAGCGCGTCGACTACTCCGGCCGTTCGGTCATCGTCGTAGGCCCCGAGCTAAAGCTGCACCAGTGCGGCCTGCCCAAAATCATGGCCCTGGAGCTGTTCAAGCCGTTCATCATCCGTAAGCTCGAGGAGAAAGGCTTCGTCCAGACGGTCAAAAGCGCCAAGAAGCTGGTGGAAAAGGAACGGCCTGAGGTCTGGGACATCCTGGAAGAGATCGTCCGCGACCACCCGATCCTGCTTAACCGTGCCCCAACCCTGCACCGGCTGGGCATCCAGGCCTTCGAGCCGATTCTGGTCGAGGGCAAGGCGCTGCGTGTCCATCCCCTGGTCTGTCCGGCCTTCAACGCCGATTTCGACGGCGACCAGATGGCGGTACACGTGCCGCTCTCCTATGAGGCTCAGATAGAGTGCCGGGTGCTGATTCTTTCCTCGAACAACATCCTCCTGCCTTCCAACGGCAGCCCGGTGGCCAGTCCCAGCCAGGACATCGTGCTCGGCTGCTACTACCTGACCCGCCAGCGCTACATCGAGCCGGAAGGGTACCAGCCGCCCAGGTTTATCGACCGGAACGACGTGATCCTGGTTTTCGAAAACGAACGGATCAAGCTTCACGACAAGATCCTGCTCAGGGTGAACGGCAAATTCGTGGAGACCACGGTCGGCCGGGTGATCTTCAACCAGATCGTGCCCGACGAGCTGGGATTCATCAACGAGGAAATGAACAAGAGCGCGTTGAGCGACCTGGTGCTCAACAGCTACCGCGTCTCGGGCCTCAAGCGCACAGTCGAGTTCCTCGACGACCTCAAGGAATACGGCTTCCGCTATGCTACCTGGGCCGGCATAACGGTCGGTATCACCGACATGCTGATCCCCAAGCGCAAGCCCGAACTGCTGCAGAAAGCGCGCAAGGAAGTGGAGTCGATCACCAAAGCCTATCAGCAGCGCACCATCACCGACGGCGAACGCTACAACAAGGTGATCGACACCTGGACGCACACCACCAGCGACGTGGCCAAGGAGATGTTCATCGCCCTGCGCAAGAGCACCGACGGCTTCAACCCGATTTACATGATGGCCGACAGCGGCGCCCGCGGCAGCCGTGAACAGATCCGCCAGCTCGCCGGCATGCGCGGCCTGATGGCCAAGCCGCAGAAGAAGATCACCGGCCAGGTCGGCGAAATCATCGAGGCGCCGATCACCTCGAACTTCCGCGAAGGCCTGACCGTGCTCGAATACTTCATCTCCACTCACGGGGCCCGCAAGGGCCTGGCCGATACGGCCCTCAAGACCGCCGACGCCGGCTACCTCACCCGCCGCCTGGTGGACGTCTGCCAGGACGTGGTCATCAATGAAGAGGACTGCGGCACCATCCTGGGCCTGGATATCAGCGCCCTGAAGGAAGGTGAAGAGGTGATCGAGCCCCTGCGCGACAGGATCGTCGGCCGTACCGCCCTCGAAGAAGTGATCGACCCGATCAACAAGGACCCGAAGGGCAACCCGATCGTGATTGTCGCGGCGGGGGACGAAATCAGCGAGGAAGCTGCCCGCATGGTCGAGGATTGCGGTATCGAGCGGATTCGCATCCGTTCGGTGCTCACCTGCGAGGCCGAACGCGGGCTGTGCCAGAAATGCTACGGACGCGATCTGGCAACCATGCGCACCGCCGAGATCGGCGAAGCGGTGGGAATAATCGCCGCCCAGAGTATCGGCGAGCCGGGCACGCAGCTTACCCTGCGCACCTTCCATTACGGCGGCACGGCCAGCCGGATCACCGCCCAGAGCCGCAAGAATTCCCCTGTGGACGGGTCTGTCGGGTACGACGGCATTCTGACGGTGCAGAACGAGAGCGGCGCAATGATCGCGATCAGCCGCGAGGGCGAGCTGGTGATCAAGGACGTCGAAGACCGGGTGCGCGGCCGCAGCACCGTGCCCTACGGTGCCACCATCCATGTCCAGGACAAGCAGAAGGTGGAACAGGAGCAACTGCTCTTCGAATGGGACCCGCATTCCAACCCGATCCTCACCGACATATCCGGTAAGGTGCGATTCGCGGATATCTCCGAGGACATCACCCTGCGCGAGGAGCTGGACGAAATAACCGGACGCCGCCAGCGCGTGATTATCGACGACCGCGAAAAGGCCTACCACCCGCATATCGAAATTCTTAGTGACAAGGGTGAGAAGGCGCGGGACTACATCATCCCCACCGGCGCCAACCTGCAGATCAACGATGGCGAAAGGGTGAGCGCGGGCACCATCCTGGCCAAGCTCAGCCGGGAAATCTACAAGACCCGCGACATCACCGGCGGCCTGCCGCGCGTGGCCGAACTGTTCGAGGCGCGCAAGCCCAAGGACCCGGCGGTCATAACCGAAATCGATGGCCGTGTCACTTTCGGCAAGATCGTCCGCGGCAACCGCCAGATCATCGTCACCCCGGAAGTGGGCGAGCCGCGCGAGTACCTCATCCCCTACGGCAAGCACCTGCGGGTGCACGAGGGTGACTGGGTGCGCAGCGGCGACCGTTTGAGCGAGGGACCGATCAACCCGCACGACATCCTCAAAATCAAGGGGCCGCGGGCGGTCCAGGAGTACCTGCTGAACGAGGTTCAGGAAGTGTACCGCCTGCAGGGCGTGAAGATCAACGACAAGCACATCGGCGTGATCGTGCGCCAGATGCTGAACAAGGTGTTGATCGTCAATCCCGGCGACACCAACTTCCTCGAAGGCGAGAGCGTTGACAAGATTCATTTCCGCCGCGAGAACGAACGGGTGATCAAGGAGGGGGGCGAGCCGGCCACGAGCATGCCTCAGCTTCTGGGCATCACCAAGGCCAGCCTCACCACCAGCAGCTTCATTTCGGCGGCCAGTTTCCAGGAAACCACCCGGGTGCTCACCGAGGCGGCGATCAACGGCGCCCGCGACAACCTGCTCGGACTCAAGGAAAACATCATCATCGGCCATCCCATTCCGGCCGGTACCGGACTGTTGCGCTACAAGGACGTGATTTTCCCGAAGTCGGCCGAGGAGGAAGACGAAGTCGAAAAAGAGACTGCAATCGAGCAGGAAATTCATCTCTGATAAAGGCTTATATCGTCAGACGATCAAGATATTCCCCAGCAGGAACCGGCCTGCAGGGGAGATTTTCCCGGCCGACAGCCGGTGTGGTGCGAAGGTTTTGATTACCAGGCGGTTTTTCTTGACAAAACCGCCTGTTTCCACTAACTTCCTTAGCTCTTTATCTTATGGAGGTTTGTTTGCCGTCGATCAATCAGTTAGTCAGGCACGGAAGAAAGAAAATCAAGGCCAAGACCTCGGCTCCGGCCCTCACTTCCTGCCCGCAGCGGCGGGGGGTCTGCACGCGGGTCTACACCACAACGCCCAAGAAGCCGAATTCGGCCTTGCGCAAGGTGGCTCGCGTGCGGCTGACCAACGGCTACGAGGTGACGTCCTACATTCCGGGCGAAGGCCACAACCTGCAGGAGCACTCAATCGTGCTGATCCGCGGCGGCCGCGTGAAAGACCTGCCCGGAGTGCGGTATCACATTATCCGCGGCACCCTGGATGCCAGCGGTGTGAGCGACAGGAAAAAGAGTCGCTCCAAGTACGGAACCAAGAAACCAAAATCGTAAAGATCAAACGGATATGTCGAGAAGAAAAGTAGCAGATAAGAGGGAGTGCCAGCCGGACTCCCGTTTTCAAAGTACCCTGATATCCAAGTTCATCAACTGCATGATGGGCCAGGGTAAGAAGAGCAAGGCGGAAACTATCTTTTACAGAAGCCTGACCCTGGTCGAGGAAAAAACCGGCCAGCCCGGGCTGAATGTCTTCAAGCAGGCTGTCAACAACGCCAAGCCGTCATTGGAGGTCAAAAGCCGCCGGGTCGGCGGTGCCACCTACCAGGTGCCGGTCGAGGTGCGGCCGGAAAGGCGCACCGCCTTGGCCATCCGTTGGCTTATCGGCTTCGCCCGCGAACGCAGCGAAAAGACCATGACCGAAAGGCTGGCGGGCGAGATTATGGCCTGTTACCGTAACGAAGGCACCACGATCAAGAAAAAGGAAGATACCCACCGCATGGCGGAAGCCAACCGGGCCTTCGCCCACTACCGGTGGTAACTCCCCGCCGGCGGGCCCGCTCTGCGGTCCTGTCGAATGCAGAACTTGCGGGGATTCTTCTTTTGCAGTGGAAGATAAATTTCGCCGCCCTTCAGAGTACCGATGGGCGGCCTTTTATGCGCGTGATTGAAGTTAGTGAAAAGTTAGACCACTGAAGGAATTGGCTGATAAATGCCCAGGCAATTTCCGCTCGACAAAATCAGAAATATCGGGATCATGGCCCACATCGATGCCGGTAAGACCACCCTCACCGAGCGCATCCTGTTTTACACGGGAAAGCTGCACCGGATGGGTGAGGTGCACGACGGCGCGGCGACGATGGACTGGATGGAGCAGGAAAAAGAACGCGGCATCACCATCACCAGTGCCGCCACCACCTGCTTCTGGCGCGAGCACCGCATCAACATTATCGACACCCCGGGCCACGTGGATTTCACCGTGGAAGTCGAGCGCAGCCTGCGCGTGCTGGACGGGGCGGTGGTCGTCTTCTGCGCCGTGGGCGGAGTGGAGCCCCAGAGCGAGACTGTCTGGCGTCAAGCCGACCGCTACGGCGTGCCCCGGCTGGCCTTTGTCAACAAGATGGACCGCGCGGGCGCCGACTTCTATCACGCCGTGGAAATGATCCGCGAGCGCCTGGGCGCCAAGCCGCTGGTGCTGCAGATTCCATTCGGCAGCGAGGAAATGTTCACCGGCCTGGTGGACCTGGTGCTGATGAAAGGCATTATCTGGCAGGAAAGCACACTGGGCGCCAAATACGAAGAAGTCGAAATCCCGAAAGACCTGCTGGAGAAGGCCAAAAAGTTCCGCCACGATCTGATCGAAACCGTGGCCGATTACGATGATGAAGTGATGATGCAGTACATCGACCATGAGGACTGCGACGACGTAGAGCTGATTATGCGCGCCGTGCGCAAAGCCACCTGCAAAGTCGAGGTGGTCCCCTGTTTCTGCGGCAGCGCCTTCAAGAACAAGGGTGTGCAGAAACTGCTGGATGCCGTTGCCGACTACCTGCCCTCCCCGCTCGACATTCCGCCGGTAATGGGCCACGTGCCGGGCAGCGAGGACGATCTTGCCGAACGCAAGGCTGCCGATGACGAGCCGTTCAGCGGCCTGGCCTTCAAAATCATGACCGATCCCTATGTCGGCCGGCTGACCTTTATCCGGGCTTATTCCGGCGTGCTTAATGCCGGCAGCGCCATTTACAACAGCACCCAGGACCGCAAGGAGCGGATCAGCCGGATTCTGCAAATGCACGCCAATAAACGCGAAGAACGCGAGGAGCTTTACTGCGGCGACATTGCCGCCGTGATCGGCCTCAAGGATACCCGCACCGGCGATACCCTCTGCGAACGCAACCACCCGATCATCCTGGAGAAAATGGTTTTCCCCGAGCCGGTGATCGCCGTGGCCATAGAACCCAAGACCAAGGCCGACCAGGACCGACTGGACACCGCCTTGGACAAGCTTTCCGAGGAGGACCCGACCTTCCAGGTGCGGGTCGATTCGGAGACCGGACAGACTCTGATCAGCGGCATGGGCGAGCTTCATCTGGAGATCCTGGTCGACAGGATGCTCCGTGAGTTCAGGGTGGAGGCCAACGTGGGCGCCCCGCAAGTGGCTTACCGCGAGGCGCTGACCAGGCCGGTGAAAATCGTGACGCGTTTCGTGCGCCAGACCGGCGGCCACGGACAGTTTGCGCACGTCGCGATCGAGTTCGAGCCCCTGGAGCGCGGCAAGGGTTTCCACTTTGAAAACAAAATTTACGGCGGGACCGTCCCGCGCGAATACATTCCCTCCGTGGAGCAGGGAATCCGCGAGGCGCTGGCCTCGGGCGGCGAAGCCGGCTATCCCCTGGTGGATGTCAATGCCCGCCTGGTCGACGGCAGCTACCACGAAGTGGATTCGAGCGAGCTGTCTTTCAAGATCGCCGGCTCGATGTCGGTCAAGGATGCGGTTAAAAAGGTCGGCACCGCCCTGCTGGAGCCGATATTCGATGTCGAAGTGACCGTGCCCAGTGAGTACCTGGGGGATGTCATGGGCGATCTGGCCAGCCGGGCCGCCAAAGTCCGTGGTATAAACCAGAAAAGAGAGGCCCAGGTGGTCAACGCTTCCGTGCCGCTGCGCAACATGTTCGGCTACGCCACCAGCTTGCGATCCCTCACCCAGGGACGCGCCGTGTTCAGCATGCAGTTTGCCCACTACGCCGTGGTGAGCAAGGAAAGGGCTGAGGCGATACTGGCGGGAAGCGAATGATCCGGTCGGAACATATTTTCGAAAAATAACTTTCTGTAATTCGAAATTTTAAGGAGAATTTAAAATGGCCAAGAAGAAGTTTGAGCGGACAAAGCCGCACGTAAACGTAGGGACGATAGGGCATGTTGATCATGGAAAGACGACGTTGACGGCGGCGATCACGCGGGTATTGAGCAAGCGGAATTTAGCGGATTACGTGCCGTT
>JAZDIG010000102.1:0-2147 GCA_043805105.1 Candidatus Glassiibacteriota bacterium
GTCCAGCACCCGGCAGAGCGAGCCGCCGTGTTCTTCGCTGCCCACCAGCCTGCCCTCGAAGCGTTCGGCCATGCCGCCTCCCAGCAGGTAGAGTGGCGCGCCGGGAAGGTCTTCCATGGGAGCGCGCATCGCCTGGGGCACATCCTCCTGCGGCATGTAGAACCAGTACCACTGGCCGTCGGCCACCAGGAGCTGGCCGCGGGGAACGTCGTATTCCAGGCGCAGGAACCTGGGCTTGAGGAAGTAGAGCCGGCCGCGGAACCGTTCGCTCTTTTCCAGGGCCGGCACTTCCACGAGCTGGGTGAAAGCGGCGGTGAGCGAGTTGATCCGCTCGTACCAGCGGTCGATCCCGGCCAGCACTTCCGCGTAGCCCGCCTCCCCGGCCAGGCAGCTCCGCCAGAGGGCGAGAAGGGCGAAACAGAGGACCAGCACCGTCCGCTCGAATTTGGTCATGTGAAAGGCTCCACTACCGGCAGGTATTGGTTCAGCCGGTAAGGTTTTTACAGGTTTTATGACTCAGAGAGAGTACCGTCTTCTCCTCATAATATAAAAGCAAATCCCCCTCGATCCCCCTTCGTCGAAGGGGGAGGCGGATTCCCCCCCTTTCGCAAAGGGGGGCAGGGGGGATTTCAATAAGCCTTTTTTCTACTAACCCTCTATTTATAACAAAAATTGCGTATTTGAATGGTTAGTCGCCCGTCTCGGGCCGGCTATTCAACGCCGTGGTCCGGCAGGTCCTCTTCTGAGACGAGCACCTCGCGGGCCTTGCTGCCATCGGGCGGGCCGAGGATACCGGCGCGCTCGAGCTGGTCGACGATCCGGCCGGCGCGGGCGTAGCCCACCTTGAGCCGGCGCTGGATAAGCGAGGTTGAGCCCTGGTCGTGGCGCACCACCAGCCTGGCCGCCTCGTTGAACAGCTCGTCTCGCTCGCCGTCTTCCCCGTCCAGGGCGGGGGAGTCGCCCAGCTGGTCGAGGATGGTCTTGCGGCGGACCTCCGGCGCGGCCCCGCCCTCCTCGTCCGGCTCCTCCTCGTCCTCGTACCAGGGCTGGCTGCGCCAATACGCGGCCAGCCGCTCGCTCTCCCCGCTCGAAAGGTACGCTCCCTGAATGCGGATCGGATCGCTCTGGCCGGAGGGCACGAAGAGCATGTCGCCGTTACGCAGGAGCTGTTCGGCGCCGCTGGCATCGAGGATAGTGCGGGAGTCGATCTTGGAGTAGACCTGGAAACTGAGCCGGCTGGGGAAGTTGGCCTTGATCAGGCCGGTGATGACGTCCACCGAGGGCCGCTGGGTGGCGACCACCAGGTGGATTCCCACGGCGCGCGCCATCTGGGCCAGCCGCACCAGCCCCGCCTCGATCTCGTTCTTCACCTCGCTGCACATCAGATCGCTCAGCTCGTCCACCAGAATGATGATGTAGGGCATCCGGCCGACCGCATCGGCGGGATCGTCGGAGAGGCTCCGCAGCGGCTTACCGGAAGCCGCCCGGGTGTTGAAATCCTCGATGCTGCGCACGCTGTTACGGCTCAGGAGCCGGTAGCGCCGCTCCATCTCGAAAGTGGCCCATTTGAGGATGGCCGCAGTCTCCTTGGCATCAGTCACCACCGGGTGCAGGAGGTGCGGGATGCCGTTGTAGAGGTTGAGCTCGATCATCTTGGGGTCGATCATCAGCAGCCGCACCTGGTCCGGGCCAAACAGGAAAAGGACGCTCGAGATAACCATGTTCATGCAGACGCTCTTGCCGCTTCCGGTGGTGCCGGCGATCAGCAGGTGAGGCATGCGGGTGAGGTCGGTGACGCGGATGCGGCCCTCCAGGTCCTTGCCCAGGCCGATCGGCAGGTGCAGGTTGCTGTGCCGGAAGGAATCGGATTCGAAAACCTCCCGGCCGCGAACGATCTCGAGCACCGGGTTCGGCAGTTCCACGCCCACCGCACCCTTGCCTGGGATGGGGGCGATTATCCGCACCCGCTTGGCGTGCATCGCCATGGCCAGGTCATCGGCCAGGGCGGCGATCCGGTTGATCTTGACGCCCGGGGCGGGTTTAATTTCGAAAGTGGAGACCTGGGGGCCGCGGGTGATATTGACCAGCTCCCCTTCCACGCTGAAATCCGCCAGCTTGGCCATCAGCACCCGGCCCATGCGGGCCAG
>JAZDIG010000103.1:0-6263 GCA_043805105.1 Candidatus Glassiibacteriota bacterium
CTGCCAGGACGGCCGCTGGGAGTTCACCCCGTCCGCCGGGGTGGAGGTGGTAAGTACGGCCGGGGCGGGGGATGCTTCCCTGGGGGCGGTGATCGTCGCGACCGCAGCCGGGCTGCCGTTTATCCTGCCGGGTCGAAAGTCCAGACAGGCTCTCGCCGACCAGCCGCTCGAAACCGCCGCCGATTTCGCCGCCCTGCTTTCCTCCCTGACTGTCACCAGCCCGGACACCATCCATCTGGGCACGACTCCGGCCCTGCTGCGCAAACACGCCGCGCACCTGGGAGTAAAACTCGGCCCGGCTGTCGAAAAGCTGCTCATCAGTGGTTAGATAATTGTTATTCAAGGTGAACGAGAATATTTTGTGACAAGGAAGCTGCGATAAAGATCTCTTGCCGAGTAGTGAGATGAGTAAGATAGTACAGGTTTTCTTAAATATGGTTACGTTGTACTCAGTTGATTTTCCCTGTGATTACGCCGAATCATATGCAGAGTGTTATCTTTATCGTAGGGGCGGACCCCTGCGTGGGTCCGCCCCTACGCGGATTTATGGCAATTTGTGAATAATCCGCACTAATTTCTTTTCTCAAGAAATAAATGTCGAAACGGCGTACATTATTATATCCTGTCCCTCTGATCACAAGTTTTTTTTGGAACCTCACCGCTTCTTTTCACTTACCGACAGCAGCTAAATCGGAAAAGGAGCTTTCCAATGTACCGGAACCTTTCAGTCTGCCTGGTTGCCGCCGTGATTCTCGTTCAGGCCGACTCTTTCGCCCAGGGGAAAGTTTACCCTTACCGTTGGGTTTACTTTCTGGGCGAGCAGTTCGACCCGTCGGTGGTGGAAAAGGTCAGGGAAGTGGTCGAAACCGGGGCTGCGCACGGGGTCAACGGCTTGGTCCTTTCCGGCGCCCTCGACCGGCTGGACCTGGACAGCCCCTATACTTTCAAAGTCCTGAAACAGATACGTCAAATTTGCGAAAGTCGCGGCCTGGACCTCATTCCGCAGATCATGGGCGTGGGCTACAACGCCTTCATGCTCCAGCACGACAAGCACCTGGCCGAGGGCTTGCCGGTAACCGACGCGCTCTTCGTGGCCGGGGCCGAATTTGCCCGCCACGTCCCCGATCCGCCGGTGAAACTGGTCAACGGCGGCTTCGAAAGCTACCGGGGAGGCAAGTTCGAGGGTTGGCGCTTCCCCTACGAGCAGCAGGTGGCTTTTGCCGATACGAAAATATTCAAGGAAGGCTCGGCCTCGATCCGCTTCGAAAATTTCGGCAGCCAGCGGGACGACGGCCGGCTGATCCAGGAGATCGAGGTCCGGCCCGGCCGACTCTATCAGGTGAGCTTCTGGGTGCGGACCGAGGGCCTCGACCCCTCCAATCCCTTCGGCTCGGGCCGCTTCCGCGTGGAAGCCCTGGGCGACGGCCAGCGGCCGCTCTCGTTCTTCGACCCGCAGGTGCCCGGCACCACCGACTGGCTTAAAATCGACATGGGGTTCAACAGCAAAAGCTACAGCCGGGTGGCGCTGTCGGTGGGGGTCTGGGGCGGCAAGACCGGCCGCTTCTGGATCGATGACCTGGAGGTCCGGGAAGAAGGTCTGGTGAACCTGCTCAGAAGGCCCGGCTGCCCTTTGACTGTGCGGGACGAGGCCGGCGGCGTGGTCTACGAAGAGGGCCGCGACTACGAGCGCGTCGAGGACATCCAGCTCAACTTCATGTTCGACCACCCGGGACCGGACATCCGGCTTTTGCCCGGGAGCCGGATAAGAGAGGGCGCGCGCCTGAGAGTGAGCTACTACCAGGGCACGGCCATCTACCAGGGCCAGACCCCGATCTGCATGTCGGAGCCGGCGGTGTATGAAATCTGGCGCAAGCAGATCCGGCTCTTCGAAAAAGTGTTCGGCAACGGTATGTACTTCCTCAACTCCGATGAAATCCGCGTGGCGGCAAGCTGCGAAGCCTGCAGGAGCCGAAACTTAAGCGCGGCGCAGATCCTGGGCGACTGTGTCACCCGCCAGGTCAACCTGATCCGCGAGGTCAACCCGCAGGCCAAGCTGTTCATCTGGTCGGACATGTTCGACCCCAACCACAACGCCAATAAGCGCGACTACTATTACCTGGTGGACGAAGGCTGGTACGGCGCCTGGGACTACATCCCCAGGGACCTGACCATCGTCTGCTGGAACCACCGCGTGCGCGACAAGAGCCTGGAGCATTTCAGCCGGCTGGGCTACCAGACCATCGCCGCCGCCTATTACGACAGCGACGACCTGGAGAACGTGAAAACCTGGCTCGAATCCCTGGACCGCACCCAGGACGCAACGGGTATCATGTACACCACCTGGCTCAACAAGTACGGCCTGCTGGGGGCTTTCGGAGATATGGTATCGAAGCGCTGAAACCCAGACTGGCGGGCAAGGCTCACCAGACACAGGAGGCCTCCCAATCGTTTTCAAGTGATGCCGCAAGTTCGGCGGCTATTTTCAAAGGAACGGAAATAAGGTATATTGGAAAATCGATAGCGGGATTTTCCACCGGGTAGCATTGACAGGAACGTTGCAGGAAAATATATTAAATAGGAATTATTCTTAAATGAAACGCGGGATTAAACCGAACTCCAAAGCAAATAATGACTATTTCGATAAATTCATCGTCGCCGCCAGGGCAGCCGGCCTCAAGCTGACCCACCAGAGGCTGGTGATTTTCCGGGAGCTCGCCGCTACCGAGGAGCATCCGGACGTCGATACGATCTTCAGGAGGGTGCGCAAGCGGATTCCAACTATTTCACACGATACGGTCTACCGGACTTTCGGTTTTCTGGAAGAGGCCGG
The DNA here is from genome assembly GCA_043805105.1 of Candidatus Glassiibacteriota bacterium. Classification (GTDB taxonomy): domain Bacteria; phylum Gemmatimonadota; class Glassbacteria; order GWA2-58-10; family GWA2-58-10; genus JAZDIG01. Next base: position 2,831 of record JAZDIG010000103.1, read on the forward strand.
TCTTCTTGAGAAGGTTTCCCTGTTTTCCGAAAAAGCGCGCTACGACTCCAACCTGAACCGGCATCACCATCTGGTCTGTGTGAAGTGCGGAAAGGTGAGCGATTTTTACTGCGGGGAGCTGGACAAAATCAAGGTTCCCGAGGCAGTGGCCGGCTGGGGTGAAGTCAGCCGGGTTTACGTCGAGCTGAGAGGGATTTGCCAGGGATGTAAAAGCAGTTGATTTTTTTTCACGGACTGCTAAGAATTATTACTATTTAGTAATCCTTTGCAAATCCAGTTAATCGGCGATTCAAAAAACGGAGGTTCAAGATTATTTGTGAGTTCAATTTGTGTTGCCGAATAATAGATACAAGTATTCAAGGTTTTTTTCTTCGATGCCTGACGTCATTGTATCTCACATTCACTTCAACACATTAAAGGAAGAGGCACTGCAATGAGTAAGGAAAAGACTTTAACCACCGCGGCCGGGATCCCGGTACATGACAACCAGACCTCGCTTACGGCTGGAGAGCGCGGCCCCACCTTGATGCAGGACCATCACCTGCTTGAGAAACTCGCCCATTTCAACCGCGAGCGACTCCCAGAGCGCGTAGTTCACGCCAAGGCCGCCGGCGCGCGCGGAACGTTCACCGTGACCAAGGACATCACCAGGTACACCAAGGCGAGTATTTTCTCCAAGATCGGCAAGCAGACTGAGATGATGGGGCGTTTCTCCACCGTAGCCGGTGAGAAAGGCTCGGCGGACACTGTGCGCGACGTCCGAGGCTTCGCCCTCAAGTTCTACACCGATGAGGGCAACTGGGACATGGTCGGCAACAACACGCCAACATTCTTTATCCGCGACGCTATCAAATTCCCCGATTTCATCCACACCCAGAAACGCGACCCCCGGACCAACGCCAAGAACGACACCATGCAATGGGATTTCTGGTCCCAGGTTCCCGAAGCGCTCCACCAGGTAACAATCCTGTTCTCCGACCGTGGTATCCCGGCGGGGCTCCCGTACATAAACGGTTACGGCAGCCATACCTACAGCTTCATCAATGCCAGGAATGAGCGGTTCTGGGTAAAGTTCCATTTCAAGACCCAGCAGGGTATCCGCTGCATGAGCCAGGAAGAAGCCGATATATTGGCCGGAAAGGACCCGGATTACCACACCAAGCAGCTATTCCAGGCTATCGAGAGCGGAGAGTTCCCGAAATGGACTCTCTACGTGCAGGTGATGCCCGAGAAAGAAGCGGAAACCTACCGCTGGAACCCGTTCGACCTGACCAAGGTCTGGCCCCACGCCGATTATCCGCTGATCGAGGTCGGGGTCATGGAATTGAATAAAAACCCGGATAACTATTTCGTGGATATCGAGCAGGCGGCGTTCAGCCCGGCCAACGTGGTGCCCGGCATCTCGTTTTCGCCTGACAAAATGCTCCAGGCGCGGATTTTTGCATACGCCGATGCCCACCGCTACCGCCTGGGAGTCAATTTTGAACGCCTGCCTACCAACGCGCCCCGCGCCGCTGCGGTGAACAACTATCAGCGTGACGGGTACATGCGTTTCGACGATAACGGCGGGGCATCCCCCAATTACGAACCCAACAGTTTCGGCGGACCCAAGGCCGATCCGGCATTCAAGGAACCGCCGCTGAAAATAAGAGGCGACGCCGACTGGTACGAGCAGAAACGCGGCGTGGACGATGACTATATCCAGCCGGGCAACCTGTTCCGGCTGATGACTGCCGAGGAACAGGGACGGCTGTGCAAGCATCTGGCCGGCTCACTTGGCAAGGCGCCGAAAGAGATCCAGAAGAAAATGCTCGAACACCTTCGCCGGGCGGACAAAGCTTACGGCGACGGGGTGGCTAAGGAACTGGGAATGTAGAAGCGGTTATACTGGCATAAGAGGTCACCGGCCGGGCGCAGTCGCCCGGCCGCTGTTTTTGCTGTAAGATAATATTTTTTCTATAGTATAGATCCCTGGTACTCTGTTTCTGCGAATCGAATTCGACCGGGAAGTTTTCGACCGCTTCCCTGTAGTCGGTACATTGTGACCATCCGCGGACATTCCTGTCTGGAGGCGGTACAATAAAAACGGATCAGAATGGACCATAGATTAATTATGAGCCGCATCTGATCCGCTTTTTATACTTATACAGCGAGTTATCGACTTTTTATGCGCCGGGCTTGCCGAATCCCTTGCTCCGCTCGATCGACTGCAGGGCGAGATATTTTTCGCCGTACTTTTCGAGATTCTCCAGTTCGTTGTCGTACTGGTCGAAATGGCGCTCTTCGTCCATGACCAGCTCTTCGAACAGCTTCTTCGAGACTGAGTCGGCATTGGCGGAGCATTCATTGGCCCAGAGGTTATAATCCTTGGCGCTCCCCTGTTCCATCTTGCGGCCCATCGTGAGCATCTCCTTGACGTCGTGGAGCGGGCTCACGGCCGCCGAGGTGACCATTTCGACTTCGCCTTTCAGGAACAGAATCCGGTCGGCAAGCTTCTCCACGTGCAGCATCTCCTCGATCGCGGTCTGCTTGAAGAGGTTGGCCAGCAGGTCGAGCCCCTGGTCATCGCAGTGAAAATGGAAATACATGTACTGGTGCACCGCCGACAATTCATCCGCTACCGCTTTGTTCAGAAGCTCGATACTCTTTTTGTGCATGACTGCCTCCTGGAAACTCTTTTTAGGCACGATTGCCTCCCGGTAAAGTGAACTTCGCCTAAACAATAATAATTCTTATATAATAAATCTTCAAGATTTGACCATCCGCTTTGTTCCCCGCCGCTTTTCAGAGATTCTCTCCCCAGCGCCATTCGTCTTTCAGGTTAATAATCTCCTCCGGAACATCCGGCGTCCCGCCGGCCGGGCCGTAGAACACGCTGCCGCCGAAAGTGGTCACGTAAAGCATCCCCGGCCGGTGCGGGTCGAACGCGGGACGGTGCCCCCACTTGAAAGTGAAGCCGCGCAAACGGCGCCAGGTCGCGCCGCCGTCGTCGCTTCGAAACAGCGCGCTGTCGAATGTAGCGACGACGATTGTCCGCGGGTTCCGGGGATCGACGGCGGCGGCGTAAACGTGGGCATCCTCGCGGAAAATCCGGCGCCAGGTGCGGCCCCGGTCTGGCGAAACGAGCAATCCGCCTCCCCGGTTTACCTGGGCGTCCGGCTGCGGCCAGCAGCTCAGGTACAGCCTGTCCGGATCGCTCGGGTCGACGGCCAGGTCGTTGGGGCCGGTAACTCCCGGCGGCAGTCTGACCGGCTGCCAGCTTTCGCCGCGGTCGTTGCTGCGGTAGAGCGCTCCGGGCAGGACCCGGCCGGAATCGTCCAGCGCCCGCATCACCACCAGCAGCAGCTCGCCGTCCGGCAGCAGCGTAATCCGCCAGGTATAGCGGTTGGGGCCGATCCCCTCGTTCACCAGCCGCCAGCTTTCGCCGCTGTCG
>JAZDIG010000104.1:0-6337 GCA_043805105.1 Candidatus Glassiibacteriota bacterium
ACCCAGTACGCTATCGCGGCCTATTACATCATCGCCACCGCGGAGGCCAGCGCCAACCTCGCCCGCTTCGACGGCGTGCGCTACGGCCACCGCAGCCGGTCATCCGGCGACGTGATCGAAATGTACCGCACCAGCCGCAGCGAGGGGTTCGGGGCCGAGGTCAAGCGCCGGATCATGCTCGGCACCTACGTCCTCTCGGCCGGCTACTACGACGCCTACTACCTCAAGGCGCAGAAAGTGCGCACCCTGATCACCCGGGATTTCACCGAGGCTTTCCGGAAAGTGGACGTGCTGATCACTCCCACCACGCCCACCCCGGCTTTCAGGATCGGCTCGCTGACCGACGACCCGGTGAGCATGTACCTGCAGGATATTTTCACCGTGACGATCAACCTGGCGGGCGTGCCGGCCGTGAGCGTGCCGGCTGGGTTGGTGGACGGCCTGCCTGTGGGCGTGCAGGTGATCGGCAGGCATTTCGACGAGCCGACCGTGCTGAAAGTGGCGGCCGGACTGGAAGGAGGCCGAGGATGACCGGACACGACTGGGAAGCGGTGATCGGTCTGGAAGTCCACGCCCAGCTCAAGACCCGCACCAAAACTTTCTGCCGCTGCAGCACGCATTTCGGTGACAAGCCCAACAGCCACGTCTGCCCGGTCTGCCTGGGCCTGCCCGGCGCCTTGCCCGTGCTGAACCGGGAAGCGGTGGCGATGGCGGTCAAGACCGCCCTGGCCCTGGGCTGCACCGTCCATACGCATTCAATCTTCGCTCGTAAGAATTACTTCTACCCGGACCTGCCCAAGGGCTACCAGATCAGCCAGTACGAAATGCCGTTCAGCAGCGGCGGCACAGTGATGGCCCGCCTGGAGGACGGCAGCGAAAGGACCATGCGCCTCACCCGGATCCACCTCGAGGAGGACGCGGGCAAGAGCCTGCACACGATCACCCCGGCCGGCACCGCCGTGGACCTCAACCGCTGCGGCACTCCGCTGATGGAGATAGTTTCCGAGCCGGACCTCCGCACGCCCGCCGAAGCCTACGCCTACCTCTACCGCCTGCGCCAGACCCTGGTCTACCTGGGAGTCTGCGACGGCAACCTGGAGGAGGGCAGCCTGCGCTGCGACGCCAACGTCTCCGTGCGGCCGGCCGGCGAAAAAAAATTCGGCACCCGCACCGAGGTGAAGAACCTCAACAGCTTCCGCGGCGTCGAAAAGGCGATCGCCTACGAAATCGAACGGCAGATCAGCGTGATCGAGGCCGGCGGCCGGGTCGAGCAGGAAACCCTGCTCTGGGACGCCGACCGCCAGAACGTGCGGCCCATGCGCTCCAAGGAGGAGGCCAATGACTACCGCTACTTCCCCGACCCGGACCTTCTGCCCCTCGTACTGGAAGAGTCCTGGATCGAAGATATAAAAAGCACTCTGCCCGAATTGCCGCAGGACCGGGAAAAGCGCCTGACTGCCCAATACGGCCTGCCCGAGTACGATGCGTACGTGCTGACCGCCGAAAAGGAAGTGGCCGATTATTTCGAGGAGACGGTGAGGCTGGCTGCGGGGACCGAGCCGAAAAAGGTGAGCAACTGGATCATGAGCGAGGTGCTGGCTGTACTGGCCGAGCGCGCCGTTCCGATCACCGAACTGAAGGTGACTCCCGAGAAGCTGGCCGGGATGTTCGACCTGGTGAACAAGGGCACGATCAGCGGCAAGATCGCCAAGCAGGTGTTCGACCGGATGTGCGACTCCGGCAAAACAGCGGCCGAAATCGTCGAGGCTGCCGGGCTGGTGCAGATCTCCGATGCGGACGAGCTGACAAAGATAGTCCAGGAGATCGTGGCCGCCAGCCCCGAGCAGGCCGCACAGTACCGAAGCGGCCGGGAGAAAGTGTTCGGCTATTTCGTGGGCCAGGTGATGAAAGCCACCCGCGGCAAGGCCAACCCGCAGATAGTCAATGAGCTGCTGAAAGAAGCGCTGAAGTAGGTTTGGAGAGATCGAAGGCCGCTCCGCCGGTAACCGGCGGAGCGGCCTTTTTATTGGCATAATCAAGCCGCTTGCTGATTTCGAGCTTCTGCCCGGCGGAGTACAGGCTCGTCCGGGCAATTGAAATCTGACACTGATTCTTTAAGACCGAACTGAAACTGCCCAGCAAAAACCCGGATAAAGTATCTGCCAAACAGCGGATTAATCAGCTTTTTACGGCCTTCCAATTATTAGTGGTCACAGGGCGGAAACTTCTTTGTACCAACCGGCTGAGCATCTTCGTTGACCAGCACGTACTCTCCACACAAAGTGTCGGGGAAAGCGTACGCAATGACAGTCTCTTTAGTGTTGCCTGTCTTCCAGATTGTATAACCCTCCATTAGAAGCTCAAGTTCGGCCTTTCCCATCCGGTCAACACGAAAGTCAATCAAATAAAGAGTATCAGGAATTGTATCAGTCTCCTGGTCGTTTGCGGATTGCTGGGGTTCCAGCTCGATTGGATCATTACAGGCCAGGCCGGCTATTATGCAGGCAGCAATAAACAATCCAATTAAATTTTTCATGGCAGCCAGCTCAGGTTAAAGGGAAGATGAGCTTCAGGTATTCGTTTCCCGCCGAAACCAATGCTTGGTATTTTTCAAGCAAAATCAGTTTCGCTCCGGATAATAACGATATTTTGGGGAATGATTTATATTAGGAAATACCCCACTAAATGAAAATGTTCTATCATTTAGCTCCTGCCGGCTTCATTGCGAATTATTATCATAAATGCTTTATCATACCTCTATTTCCCCATATCCCGTTTATCCTTAATCGAATAGAATTCCTCGGAGCTTGCTCCGAGTTAATACCCCCGGGCCGGTCGCCCCTACGCCGGGCCCGGGGGTGAGGGCTAAGGATGAACAATATCAATCTTATGCTGCCTCGCGGCTTGCCGTGGGGTAGTTCATCCCCTTCGCCGTGAATAGCGCGCCTCGCAGAGAAAGAAAAACCAGGACGTTTCAGGCCGGACTTCCTCTTCCACTCGTTTACTTTTTTCCCACACTGGCGGCGGCGAGGGTTTCTTCGGCGGTGAGCCTGATCCGCGGCTCATTGTCGGCCAGGAGACTGCGCAGGCCGGCCAGGGCTTCCTCCGGCAGCGAGGGAGATTCCTGCCGCCGGCAGATTTCGCCCAGGGTCCAGGCCGCGGCCAGCCGGACCTGCGGCAAAGGGTGGGACAATAGCGGGGTTGCAATCGAAGTCGAGACGGTGGGTTCGCCGAACGCGGCCAGGCAGCGCAAGGACGTGACAACCAGCGCCGGTTCGGCAGAGGCGGCATAACGGGCGAGCAGGCTCTCCCGGCCCGGCCCACCGATCTTTTCCAGCACCACCAGCAGGAGGGCGGTCCGGCGGGCGGTGGGAGTTCCCTCCAGCTCTTTTTCCACAGTTAGACGGGCCGGTTCGCCGATCCGCTCCAGGCAGCGGCGCACGATATCGAACTGAAGGGCCCAGGGAGTTTCGACCAGGGCCAGCAGATGCGGCAGGCTCCCGGCCGGGTCCTTCGTGATTTCACCGATCAGGCTGTCAGCTCTGGCCGGGTCAGCATAGATCACCTCGGGCCGGGCCGCCTCCGCCACCAGCCTGCCGACATCTGGAGAAGCCGCAGGCAGGACTCCCGCCCGGAACAGCAGGACTGCCAGAATCAAGGCTTCAATTTTCAGCCGGCAGGCGGACCGCCGCGCCCCAGGTCCCGGAGCGGACAGCCGATCTCTCGATAACTTTACCGTCATCCCGGTCCACTCCCTCGCAATCGATCAAAAACCCCAGGCCGGCCAGCTCCCAGGCCCTGCCGGCCCAGCCATCGGAGGCGCTGCCGGCAGGGGCGTAAAGGTCCGGGCCGGCCAGTTCGAGCAGGAGCCCCACTCCGCCGGCGCCCGCGGCTCCCCGGGCCATCCAGCCGGCCGTGTAGCTGTCGCTGCCGGCGGTTTCGAGCAGGATGCCGGCCGCCCGGTCTTCCCCAGCGCCCTGGCCCACTCCGCCCAGGGTGTAGCGGTCATTGCCCTCGAGGTCGGCCAGGCAGCCGGCGGCGAAATGCAGGCCGCAGCCCTGGCCGTAGCGCCGGGCCGAGTAGGAGTCGTCTCCGGCTGCGTCGATCAAGAGGCCGGCCCCACCCCAGTAGCCCGCGCCCTGGCCGAAATAGCCGACCTCGAAGCTGTCGGTGCCGCCGCGGTCGTAAAGCAGGCCCAGCCCGCCCTGGGCATATGGCCTCAGCCCGGCGGCCGCTCCCTGGGCGAAGCTCTTGGTCGCCCCGGTTTCCCGGTAGTCCGGATACCGGCCGCCGGCGTAGTAGCTGTCATCTCCGGCCAGGTCGGCCAGCACCCCGATCCCCTCGGCGAAACAGGCGCCCTGGCCGCCGAACTCCAGGCTGTAGCGGTCATCGCCGGAAACGTCGAGCAGGCAGCCTATCCCGTAGAAGGCCGCGCCCTGGCAGAGCAAGCCGCCTTCGTAGAGGTCGTTCCCCTGCCGGTCGACCAGGATACCGGCGCCCAGGAGGCCGCAGCCCTGGCCGAATGGTCCGGCCCGGTAACGGTCAGCGCCGGAGAGGTCTTCGACCCAGGCGAGGCAGCCGGCCGGCGGATCGGCCCCGGAGGATTCGTAGCGGTCGTTACCGGCCAGATCGATTATCATCCGCACCCGGGGCCGGACAGAGGCGCTGAGCCGGTAAGTGTCATCCCCGCCGGGGTCCACCAGCAGAAAGACGTTGTCGTCGTGCCGGTCGTTCCCCGGTCCGGCCAGCACCACCCGGCCCCACGGGCTATCCAGTTCGGCCGGTTTCCTTAGCAGTTTCCAGTCGGCGTCCGCGGCTGCCCGGCGGACCGCTGCGGAAGCCTTGTCCGCAGCCAGGACCGCGGCCAGCATGAATTCGAGCCGCAGATGGGAGGCCAGGCCGGCCAGTTCTGCAATGGGGTAGTCGGGCCATTCATCCTGGGTGAGAGGGAAGCCGGCCGCGAGGGCCCTGAGACGCTCGAATTCGTCCGGGGTCAGTCCCTCGAAAGCTTGCAGCAGAAGCCTTTCCGCCTCCACCAGCAGCCGGAACGCCTCCCCGGCTCCAGGCAGCAGCCGGTCGAGGCTGTCGGCGACCGCCTTGGCCGGTCCGGAAGGGAACCCCGGTAGTGGCAAGTCGGCGGGGGGCGGAACGAGACGGGGATCCAGCGCAAGCAATTGCGATATGTCGCCTTTATCGTCGAACGATCCGGCCGTCCGGGCCAGGAGGCGGGTCAGGCCGGCGAGATCCTCCCTGGCGAGCCGGTGGCCGGGCGAGCCGGCTGTATCAGCGGCCGCATCGCCGAATAGAGCCCGGATTCGGTGCGGGTCGAACTCCAGCCGGGCCAGGCCGGTCTCCAGCGCCTGTCCCGCGCGCGCCTCGAGCCCCCTCCCGCCATCCCCGGCACGGGCGGCCGGCTGCAGGAAAAGAACGGCGATCAGTACCGCGGACTTACCTGGGACTTTTGCCCAGCGCTTCCAGGAGCCGGCGGGCGCTCTCCACATAGGGCTTACCTTCCTCCCGGTTGTCAGCCAGGGCCAGGCGCAGCCAGGCGACCGCATCCGCGGTGTCTCCCACGGCCAGGGCGGCCCGGCCGCGGACGTGATAGTACCTGGAGCGCAGCTCGTAGACCGAGCCGGAATTTACGTCCAGTTCGCTCAGCAAGACGAGAGTGGTATCGGGCATCCCTTTGAGGAAATACCGTTCTCCCAGGTATATCATTTCGCCGGCCCCACCTGTCTTGCGCAGGTGGTCCTTCGCCTCGTCCAGCCGGTCGGCGGTGGTGTCCCGCAGGCAGATCAGGCCCAGCATCGCCTCGTACTCCGGGGGCAGGCCGGGAGAATAAACCTGGGCGTAGCGGTCGAGGATTTTCTCCGCCTCGGCCAGCCGGCCTTTGCGATAGCTGTATTCCGCCAGATACTTGTACGGTTCGGGAAAATACGGAGCCGCCTCGATGGAGCGCTCGAAGTACTTTTCGGCGAGGTCGTCATTTTCCGCGAGGCGGGCGAGCCAGCCTTCCACGTACTGCATTTCGAAACGATGGGGCAGCAGTTCCGCCGCCTTCGCATTGGTTTTCACGGCGTAGTCCAGTTGGTCGGCATGCACTTTCATACCGGAAAAAAACAGGTACTGGCCCTTCACGATCCTGGCCGCTCCCCACAGTCCGACCAGCGCAGTCAGCCCGGCGATGATTACCAGAAGCGATCCGGGGAAACGCCGGCAATCGAGCGTCATTGAAACTACCCGGCGTCCCGCGCCGACCTCCGGCCGGCAGTCCCGATAAATCGGGGCCAGGACCAGCCCGGCTGAAGTCCAGAAAAGGGCCGAACTGGTGACTGTC
>JAZDIG010000105.1:0-3870 GCA_043805105.1 Candidatus Glassiibacteriota bacterium
CGGAGGCGGGAGAAGAGCGAGGTCGAGCCGGCGCCGCCGTCGACCTTGCCGGAGTGGTCCTCGAAGACGTTATCGTCGTATTCCCAGGACAGGACGAGCCGGATGTCTGTCGATATTTTGCGTTCGGGAGCGCCTGCGAGCGGCTGGAGACAGAAGTGGGAAAAAACCGCCAGCAGCAGCGCCAAGGAGGGGGGATATGGCCTGGGCCGGTTCACTGTCGGGGGGAAACCTCCTGCTCGAGGCCGGTGGAGCTGGCCTGCCTGCGAAACTCGCTTTCCGCCCGGCGCAGCCGGGAAAGGCCCTGTTCCAGCGAGTCCCGGCGGGCGGACAACCGGCCGATCACCGCTTCCAACTCGCGGCTGGAGACCTGATCGATATTCTGCAGCGGCACACCGCCCTCGGGATTACTCAGCTCGATGTCGAGGGACTGGCCTGCAGACGTAGCGCCGGAGCGTGGCTCGACCGAGAAATCGGAGTAACCGCCGGGCGGTTCCCGGGTAACAAGTGTTTCTCCGGTTTTTTCCTGGGAAGCTTTATCGGCGGAGACGCCGGCGCGGCTGGAGGGGCCGGCCGCATCGAACAGGGAAAGCTCCTGGGTGAATTCGCCGAGCCGGGCGCGCATCTCCCGCTCATCGGCCAGCCGGCCGATACTGCGCTGGAGGTTGTCCAGAGTTTTGCGCCAGCGGCCGGCCACGTCCGCCAGGAAATCGGCCTTCTCGAGGATCTCCTCGGGCGAATCGGCCGGCGTGACCTTGATCCGTTCGAGCAGCCGGTCGATCTGCAAGTCCGCCACGCGGCTTTCGGCTTGGTCTGTGCCGGCCGGCAGGGAAGCCAGGCGGGCGCGGAGCCGGCGCAGGCTGTCGATCCGGCCCGCAGCCAGCGCTCTTCGGCCGCCGTCTGTTTCGGTTTCGAAGCGGCCGGCCAGGGAATCGAGCTCCCGGTCGATCCGCTCCGCGAGGGAGTTGCGGCGGCCCGCGGCCTCCTCATCAAGCCCGGCGATCCGGGCGGCGAGGGAGTCCAGCCGGCTGGCCAGGGCCTGGCTGCGGCGCAGCGAGGCCTCCAGGCGGTACTGGTCGATAGTCGAGTAGCTCCGGGCCTGGCTGGTTTTGAGACGTGAAACTTCCCCGGCCAGCGTCCCGGCCTCCCGGTTCAGCGAGTCGCGTTCAGCAGTGATGCGGTCGCGCCGGGCTATCAGCGAATCGATCTCGGCCAGTGCCGGCTGCAATGAATTATCCGCGGCTTGGGCAGCAGTCAGCGTCAGCGCAGTGAGGGCCACGCAAGCCAGCAGAATCACTGTCAATCTCTTCAGCATTCAATCCACTCGGATTACAGCGTTAAACTCGCAGTTGTCAGATTTCTGAAGAAAATAAACGTCCGGCACGATAATAGGCAAGAGCCGCGCCGCAGTGCCAGGGCAGGGGTAGCTCAGGGGGCCGTACTTTTCGCGAAGTAAAGGGGACGAGGAGGTTGGTACGGTTTCGATCGAGCGGGAATTGCGGAACGAACTCATCGTCCACAGATTTAAAACCAAACGGAGAAGGAGCGAATCTATTCGGAGCCGCTGCGGTCGACTTGGCAGTCAGCCGGCGGATTAACTATATTGCCGAAGAAGGTAAATTAAATATTGAGAATTAGACAGTATCAGTTTTCCCGGAATATTCACATTAAAAGGCTGACACACCCCTGTTTCCCCTCTTGATAGAGGGGACTTATAAGGTATAACTTCTTATTTATTAAGATGATAGGGGTATCTCAAGTGAAGTGCCGTTAGTCTGGCCGGGTGGAGCCAGTCCCCTAATAAGAGGGGTGCCGTGCGCAGCGGCGTTAGCCGCGATGCAGGGCGGGGTGTGTAATACATCACTACAATATAAATAATACGGGCTATAGCTCTGGAAAATAGAAAAAGTTAACTCTCAGGGAGGCAAGATGGGGATCGCCGAGGGGAAGTACGGATACTTCGACGAGCAGCGGCGGGAGTACGTGATCACCCGGCCGGATACACCTCAGCCCTGGTACAACTACCTGATGAACGACCTGGGCTACTGCGCGATGGTGAGCCACACCGGCGGCGGCACTTCGTTCTACCTCAGCCCCCGCGACCGGAAAATCCTCCGCTACCGCTACAACGGCGTACCGGCCGACCGGCCGGGCCGCTGGCTCTACCTCCGGGACATGACCAGCGGGGAATACTGGAGCGCAACCTGGCAGCCGGTGGCCAGGCCGCTGTCCGAATTCACCTACCGCTGCCGGGTGGGGCTCAACGTGCAGCGCATCCTGGCCACCTATGCCGAAATCGGCTCGCAGATCACCTATTTCGTGCTGCCGGACCGGCCGGCGGAAGTCTGGCTGGTGCGGCTGACCAACACCGGCGCCGACCGGCGGATCATCCACAGCTATTCCTACGGCGAGTTCAATTTCTGGGGCACCCTGCGCGACCTGCTCAACCTGGACAACTGTCCCAAGTGCAGCCGTTACCATGTCGACCGCGGCACGATCGTGCACCACAGCTACAACGACGAGGGCTCGGGGCTGGACCACATGGTCTGGGTCAGCCGCTACGCCGGTTTCAGAAGCAGCCGCGAGCCGCTGGCGGTCAATCCTGAGCGCCAGGAGTTCCTGGGCGGGGTCTGGCGCAGTGAGGCCAATCCGCTGGTGGTGGAATCCGGCCGCGATTCAAATTTTCAGGGCCAGGGCGACTACCCGATCTGCGGGCTGACTCATCGCTGGGAGCTGGAGCCGGGGGCGGGCGTGGATTTCGCCTACATATTGGCCTACGGCGAAACCGAGGACCGGATGCGGGAGCACCTGGCCGCGGCGGACAATCTCGAATACCTCCACGAGGCTCTCGAACGGGTAGAAGAAAGATGGCGCAAGCGGCTGACCGCCTTCCAGGTCCGCACTCCCGAGCCGGAAAAGATCGACCCCTGTGTCAACACCTGGAACCAGTACAATTCATACGTCACCGCCGTGCTTTCCCGCTCGATTTCCCCCTACGAATGGGGGGCCGGCCGGGGGCTGGGCTTCCGCGACACCCTGCAGGACCAGCTGGGAGTCTGCCACAGCGAAGCGCAGTTCGCCCGGGAACGGCTGCTGTTGATGGCGGGGCTGATCCACGAGGACGGGATCGCCGTGCACAACTACTTCCCGCTGACCGACACCGGCGACATGCGCGATTTCTACGACGACCATCTCTGGCTGCCGTTGGTGGTGAGCCGCTGGATCAGGGAGACCGGCGAACTTTCGATCCTGGAGGAGGAGGTGCGCTTTTTCGGTTCGGAAGGGAGGCAGATACTGATCGACCGGCTGGCCCTGGTGCTGGACGCCACCTGGCGTCTGCGGGGAATTCACGGCCTGCCGCAGACCGGCCACGCGGACTGGAACGACGGACTCAATCCCGGCTCCCCGGAAAGCGAGAGTGTGTTCAACGCCATGCTGTTCTGCGCCTCGGCCCGTGAGCTGGCCGAACTGGCCCAGGCATCCGGGCGGGAGGAGCTGGCCTCGACCTGCCTGCGGCGCTACGCTGAAATCAAGGCCCTTACCAACGACGTGGCCTGGGACGGCCAGTGGTATCGGAGGATGCTGCTGGCCGACGGCGGATATATCGGCGGCAGGGAGGTCACGCCGGGGTCGATCTTCTTGGAGCCGCAGGCCTGGTCGGTGATTTCCGGGGTGGCCGAGGGCAGCCGTGCGGTCACGGTGATGGACAGTGTCCACCGTCTGCTGGCCCGCGAACACGGGGTGAAGCTTCTCGACCCGCCCTACACCGACTACGACCCCCGCTGGGGCTCGATCAGTATCCCGCTGCCGGGCCACAAGGAAAACGGGGCGGTATTCTGCCACGCGGCGAGCTGGGCGGTGGTGGCCGAGGCG
>JAZDIG010000106.1:0-12325 GCA_043805105.1 Candidatus Glassiibacteriota bacterium
TATAAATGATGAAGTTCTATCTCATCTCGATGATTAGGCGATTTACACACCCCGCCCGCTTCGCGGGCACCCTTCTTTTTAGAGGGGATTTTTCCCGCCGCAGCTCAGGCAATGTGTAAGTGCCTGAATGACAAGTGTTTAACTCCCCTCTAACAAGAGGGGTGCCCCGGCTTCCGGGGCGGGATGTGTCATTCAAATCATTCTGAAATATTAAATGTCACTGATAACAACTTAGCGCGTATGGGGGTCCGCCCCTACGTGATTTAGGATAATTTGTGAATAATCCGAGTTAGCCAAGGCAAACCCGGACCCGCTCTCCGGGGGTGCAAGAATGCCAGCCGCTGCGGCCTTTGCGGGCATTTTCCTGCAAGGGCGGCTCGGCAACCGCGTCAGCCTGGACTGACGGGATTCCGGTTTCCGGAGCCTCGCCCGGGGCGGACCGGGTTCCCCCCGGGCGACCGCGTTCCGTTTACCACTAATCAGGGATTCGGGAAATTCTTTCCAGTGAGTCCGGCTGAACCCGCTGTGCTTCCTGACTTCATAAACGTAATGGAGATTTCATAGTTGCCTGCAGAAAAGCAGCGGCCGGCCGAATAAAAAAGCCGTCCGGAATCTCTTCGAGCTCCAGACGGCCTGATAACTATTAAAACCGTACGGTGAGTTAATCGTTTCTTCTGCCGAACAGGCCGGCGCGCATGGCGAAGTAAAGCAGCTGCATCACGGCGGTAATAGTGGCGGCGACGTAGGTCATGGCAGCCGCGTTGAGCACCTTGCTCACTCCGGCGGTCTCCTCCTGGCCGGACAGCACACCGGCCCGGACCAGCACCTCTTTGGCCCGGGCGGAAGCGTTGAACTCGACCGGCAGCGTGATGAACTGGAAAACCACCAGGCCGGCAAAGGCGACCACGCCGAGCTGCATCAGGTGCATCGACTGCAGCAGCATTCCCAGCATAATCATCGGCCAGGCGAGCCAGGAGCCGATACTGGCCAGGGGAACCATCGCGCTGCGAAGCTGCAGGGGCGCATACCCGGCCGCGTGCTGGATTGCGTGCCCCGCCTCGTGGGCGGCCACTCCGGCCGCGGATACGCTGCGGCCCTGGTAAACGTCGGGACTCAGCCGCAGGGTTTTGGTCCGCGGATCGTAATGGTCGCTCATGAAACCACCCACTTCTTCGATCCTGACGTCGTGGATGTTGGCATAGTGCAGCACCGCCTCGGCGGCCTCCGCACCGGAGAGCTTCCTGGCCGTAGTACACTGGCTGAACTTGCTAAAGGTGGACTTGACCTTCATCTGGGCCCAGAGGGCCAGTACGATCGTCGGGCCGATCAACAGCCAGTACAGCGGATCTAGTCCATAAATGAATCCCATTGTTTCCTCCCACTTGATTTATTCGACTTCCGGTTTATTGTTTCCTGATCTCCCGCTCGGGCGGGAATCGATTATCCTACCCCTATTTCTATCCCCGGTTCCTCGAATCGCAACAAGCGTACCAGTATGGAATCTAAGCCATAACTTATTAATTTGTAGTCACTTAATAAATATTATGTTTTTAAGGAGAAAAATATCTCTGCCATTTCCGCCGCTTATCGTCTCAATGCCTGCCCTTATGGCAGAGCTTTCACCTGTAAAGAGACATACCATTTCGTAACAGACCGGAAACATAAATTTAAAGAAATCTTAATACAAGGTTAACAGAACTGAAATAGAGACCTTGTATTTTTACGTTTATTCGCTCGAGCGGTAAACGAGAGGCTTCGTTCGGCCGGATTTTTATATACCAAACCGAGTTATGTGGAGGACTGATGCGCTGGCGCAGGATCACCGCTTTTGCCGTGCTCGCCCTGATTGCCGGAGCCGGCCCGCTCCTGGCGGCAGAGGATTCCCCGACCGCCGCCGAACTGGCGCGGGGGATCAATACGGTCTGGGTGCTGATGGCCGCCTTCCTGGTTTTTTTCATGCAGGCTGGGTTCGGTATGCTGGAGGCGGGCTTTACCCGAGCCAAGAACGCGGCCAACATCCTGATGAAAAACATGATGGATTTCTGCATGGCCTCCCTGGCCTACTGGATAGTCGGCTTCGGGCTGATGTACGGAGCCGGAAACGGCCTGATCGGACATTCCTGGTTCTTCCTTGCCGGGATCCCGGCCGAAACCAGCGGCGTGCCCACTCCCGCTTTCTGGTTCTTCCAGGTCGTGTTCGCCGCCGCCGCCGCGACGATCGTGGCCGGGGCCATGGCCGAGCGGACACGCTTTACCGCGTATCTGCTCTACAGTTTCTTAATCAGCGCTCTGGTCTATCCGATAGTGGGCCATTGGGCCTGGGGCGGCGGCTGGCTGGCGCAGTTGGGATTCCAGGATTTCGCCGGCAGCACGGTAGTACACACGGTGGGCGGCTGGGCCAGTCTGGTCGGGGCGGTGATGGTTGGCCCGCGGCTGGATAAGTACCGCCCGGACGGCCGGATCAAGGTGATTCCGGGGCACAACATCCCCCTGGCTGCGCTCGGCTGCCTGATACTCTGGTTCGGCTGGTTCGGCTTCAATCCCGGCAGCAGCCTCAGCGGCATGAACGCCGACCTGATCGCCAAGGTGGCGGTCAACACCAATATGGCGGCAGCTACCGGCTGCATCACCACCATGCTGTTGGTCTGGTTCCTTTACGGCAAGCCCGATCTGAGCATGGCGATCAACGGCGCCCTGGGCGGCCTGGTGGCGATCACCGCTCCCTGTGCGACCGTCACGATCGCCGGCAGCGTTCTGATCGGCGCCCTGGTTGCGCCGGTAGTGGTCCTCGGCGTCACCCTGCTGGACCGCCTGCGCATCGACGATCCGGTGGGTGCTGTCCCGGTGCACGGCCTGTGCGGCGTCTGGGGCACACTCGCACTCGGACTGTTCAATTCGACCGATGGCCTGTTCTACGGCGGCGGCCTCCGGCTCCTCGGCGTCCAGGCTCTCGGCTCCATCTGCGTGGTGTCTTTCGTAGTGGTCAGTATGTTTCTCATCTTCAAGGTGCTGGACCTGATAGTGGGACTGCGAGTGAGCGCGGAAGAGGAAATCCGGGGCCTCGACATCGGCGAGCACGGAATGGAAAGCTACGCCGGCTTCCAGGTTTTCCTCACGGAATAGGAGGGCGTTGAATAAAGAAATTCAACGCTCCGGAGAAGAAATTTTTTGCTTATTCGGCTGTCAAGGGCTGGTAAATCGGCCTGAAGGCCGACCCTTGACAGCCATAAACTCATTGCTCGATTGATTCTACACTCTCTCAGGCCACGCAGGAGTCGAACCAGATGAAACTGATAATCGCTTTGATCCAGACGGAAAAACTACCAGCGGTCAAGAAGGCCCTGTTCGCGGAGGAAGTGCACAAGATGACGGTTTCGAACGTGATCGGCTGTGGCCAGCAGAAAGGCTTCACCGAAACCTACCGCGGCGTGATCCACGAGGTGAACCTGCTGAAAAAGGTGCGGCTGGAGATTGCGGTGAACGAGGATTTCGTGGAGCCGACGGTCCAGGCGATAATCAAAGGGGCCAGAAGCGGCAAGATCGGCGACGGCAAGATTTTCGTTATTCCGCTTGAGCGCTGCGTGAGGATAAGAACCGGGGAGGAAGGCCGGGAGGCGATAGGTTAGTTTGCTCAACTAAAAGAGATCACTATGCTTGTGCAAGGGTCTGCCAATACAGACAGACTCTTTTTTCATGCATTTTTTTGAATTCCAGGGAATCGAACAATCTTTATTATTACACCATCAGGCAAAAGGGCTGCTTTCTCTTAAGCAGCCCTTTCGAACTTCAGCCGGCGAACGTTTCTTTCCGGCCGGTTCATTCCTTGATCAGGATGATGAGCTGGTTCACCTTGGCCACCCTGTCCGGCTGCATGGCGTTCATCACGCGGCCCGCCTGGCGCTTGCCCATGCGGGTGAGGATTTTGGCCGCGCTGAATTCCGGCATCTGGTCCATGACCTTGCCGGCGTCCAAGGGTTTCATGCTTTCCAGGAGCTTGGCCACCTCGGTATACTGCTTGTTCATGACCGAATCTTCCTCGGCGCTGGCCGATCTAAGCGTCGCCTGCAGCGAATCGATTACCGCCTGGCGCTGGGCCAGCTCCTCAGCCTTGCGGGCCTGCTCCAGCTTTTCCACTTCAAGCCGATCCTTTTGCTGCTGGATCATGAACTGGTCCTTGGCGTAGACGCTCAGGCTGTCCGGAAGCACGCCCGCAGCCAGCAGACTGTCGATGTTCGCCTGGGGCGGCGGCGGCGCCGAGTACTCCTTGGTGTACCAGATGATACCGGTGAACAAGCCGATAATCAGCATGAACGACAGGATGAACCCACCGATGAACTGGAGGAATTTGGTCATTTCGCTTCATTCCCTCGTTTCAGTTCGCCTGAATGCTGCATTTCCCGATCCTTCCGGAAAGCCCTTACTGGCCTTCGCTGCGGCCGTTGGTGAAACTGCGGGCGCTCATTTCGTCCATGAACTTCTGTTCCATGGTGCGCAGTTTTTTCCTGTATTCTTCGTATTTCTTTTCTTTCAGTTTTTCGAGCATCTTCTTGTCCTTGGAGATCTCGATAAGCTTTTCGCGGTGCTGCTGCACCAGGAGAGCGAGCTTTTCGATGGCTTTTTTCTGCTGCCTGATATCAGCGCCGAGCTTTTCCGTGTAAGCGCTGTAGGCGAGCATCTCCGAGGCTTTCATGCTGCTGGCTTGGCGCCGGGAATTGTACTCGCCGATCTGCTCTTCCAGCCGGTCGAACATCTTTTCCAGCAACTGTTCGTTGCTCAGCAGTACCGAAAGCGCCTTCGCCAGCTCCCTTTTCTGCATCTCCTCCCGGGTCCTGGTGGTCTCCATGACCTTTTGCAGCCTGAACTCGAACTGCTTCATCCCTGAATCACCCTGGTATCAGTTTATTACACTTTCCCTGCGGCCTTGTTCAATGGCGGCCTGGCGGGTCTGCCTGCCGGCGCGGTCTGGGGCCGAGGCGTTGCCGCCGGCCTGGCAGCCGCAAATGGAGTTCTCGGCCCTGCCGGTCTTGCCGCCGCGGAGGTTTTCTGGTTCTCCTCGAGGGCCTGGCTCCCTTCGATTTTCCCGAACAGAGCATCCAGTTCCTCCATAGTCTTTTCGAAGCTGGTATGCTCGTTGATGTCCTGCCGCAGGAACAGGTTGACCTTGTCGATCGCCCGGATCGACTTGTCGATCCGGGGATTGCTGCCCGGCTGGTAAGCGCCGATGTTGATCAGGTCCTCGGCCTCGCGGTAGACCGCCAGCACTTCGAGCAGGGAATTCACCTTCCGGCGGTGCTCGGCCGTGACCACGTCGATCATCACGCGGCTCACACTGTTGAGCACGTCGATCGCCGGGTAGTGGTTGAGCGAGGCCAGCTTGCGGCTCAGCACGATATGGCCGTCCAGGATCGAGCGCATGGCGTCGGCGATCGGCTCGTCCATGTCGTCGCCGTCCACCAGCACGGTATAAAGGCCGGTGATACTGCCCCGTTCGAGCTTGCCCGCCCGCTCCACCAGCCTGGGCAACATGGCGAACACGGAGGGTGTGTAGCCCTTGGTCGTGGGCGGCTCGCCCACCGCCAGGCCGATTTCCCGCTGGGCCATGGCCATGCGGGTCACCGAATCCATCAAAAGCATTACGTCCAGGCCCTGGTCGCGGAAGTATTCGGCGATCGCGTGGGCGATGAAGGCGCCTTTGAGCCGCACCAGGGCGGGCCGGTCACTGGTGGCGGCGATCACCACCGAGCGTTTGAGGCCTTCCTCGCCCAGGTCCCGCTCGATGAAATCCCTGACTTCCCGGCCCCGCTCGCCGATCAACGCGATCACGTTCACGTCCGCCTCGGTGTTGCGGCTGATCATCCCCAGCATCACCGACTTGCCCACCCCGCTGCCGCTGAAAATACCCACGCGCTGGCCCTTGCCGCAGGTCAGCATACTGTCGATCGTCCGGATGCCGGTGGCGATCGGCTCGTGGATGCGGGCGCGTTCCAATGGCCCGGGCGGCTGCCGGTAGGCCGAAACTTTTTCCTGGAGGTTGAGCGGACCCAGGCCGTCGATCGGTTGTCCCAGGCCATCCAGGACCCGGCCCAGGAGCGCCGGGCCCACTCCCACGGTGAACATCGTTTTCTCGGCAATCACTTCGCAGCCCGGCGCAATCCCTTCCATGCTGCCCAGCGGCATCAACAGGACGTTGTTTTCTTTGAAACCCACGACTTCCGCCTTGTCCTCGCGGCTGCCGTCCCGGCTGCGGATGAGGCAGATCTGGCCGAGCGACACGGCCGGGCCGATCGATTCGATGATCAGGCCCACCACGCGGTTGACCTTGCCGTTGAGGACTATTTCCTCGCTATGGTCAAGAACGTCGAGATATTTTGCAGCCAGATTCACTTGTCGGTTCCCTTATCGCTCTCCGGCGCCTTCTTTTCCCCATCGTCTGCGGCCTGGAAAACCTGCTTCATCGCTTTTTCGATTTCGGCGAACCGGCTTTCGATCCGCGCATCGATATTGCCCGCCTCGGTTTCCACAACGCAGCCGCCGCGGTCCACCTTCTTGTCCGGTCTGATCTCCAGCTTGCCGATCCCGTCGCCGATGAAGATGATGTCGTCCTGATGGGCCCGCACTTGCTCCAGGTCGTCCGGGTTGATCCGGATTATCACTTTTTCCTTTTCGGTGACCATTTTCACCGCCGACTTAATCGTCTGCTTGATCAGGTCGTTGCCATAGAGCGCGGAGCTTTCGACGAATCTCCGGGCGACAGCCAGCGACAGCTCCAACACGGTCTCCTCGGCCTGGGACAGAATCATCTGGCGGGCCTGGTCGAGTGAGGAGATCACGCTGGCGAGCTGGGCCGCCCTGGTTTCGATCTCCTGCCGGGCCGCCTCCTCTCCTTCCTTCTTTCCCCGTTCGAAGGCCTGGTCCTCTTTTTCCTTCAGCTCGGCCTCGAATTCAGCCCTGGCCTCGGCCAGCTTTTCCTCCAGCGCCTGCCGCATCCGCTCATCCGCCAGGGAGTCGGCCGGCGGTTCATCGATCAGCTCGATTCCGCTGAATCCTTCCCCCGCGGGCTCCTTAAAAAACACCCGCCGCAGCGGGGTCTTCGTTTTGATCACGACCATGCTCTGTACACCTCCGCCGGGCCGGCCCGGGGACTGTTCATTCGACCAGCGTATCCTCGGCACCGCCCTTGCCGCTGATCACTATCTCGCCGTCCTCTTCGAGGGAGCGGACGATGTCGACGATCCTCTGCTGCACTTCCTCGACGTCGCGCAGACGGACCGGGCCCATGAAGTCCATCTCTTCCTGGATCAACTGGGCCACCCGCTCGCTGACATTATTGAAGACCTTGGTTTTCATTTCTTCGCTGGTGCCCTTGAGCGCGACACTCAGGTCCTTGACGTCGATCTCCTTGAGCACCCGCTGCATGCTCTTGTCGTCCAGCAGCAGGATGTCGTCGAAGACGAACATCAGGTTTTTCACTTCGGTGGCCAGCTCGGGGTCTTTCTGCACGAGGTTGTCGAGGATTTTGCGTTCGGTGGCGCGGTCGGCCAGGTTGAGGATTTCGGCTACACTGCTGGCGCCTCCCGCCTGGGAGAGGTCCTGGCCCAGCACACTTTCGAGCTGGCTTTCCAGCACCTTTTCGACATCGTTGAGCAGCTCGGGGCTGATCTTGCCCATGGTGGCGATGCGATAGACGATTTCGTTCTGCAGCTGCTCCGGCAGCTCGGCCAGGATGGAGGCCGCCTGCTGGGCATCGAGGTGGGCCATGATCACTGCCACGGTCTGCGGGTGCTCGTGCATGATGAAGTTAATGAGCTGCGCCGGGTCGACTTTCTTAAGCAGCTTGAAGCCCGACACGTGCAGCGCGCTCTGCACCTTGGCCAGAATCTGCGCCGCCCGGGGTCCGCCGAGCGCCTGTTCGAGCACATTGCGGGCGTAGTCGAGGCCGCCCTGGGCGATGTACTCCTGGGCCAGCACCATCTGGTAAAACTCTTCCACGACGGCATCGCTGACGGCTGAGGGGATATCATCCAGGTTGGCGACGTGGATCGAAAGCTTCTCGATGTCGCGCTCGCTCATGTTCTTGAAGATCGCGCTGGAGGCTTCCACTCCCAGGCTCACCACCAGGATCGCGGCCTTCTGGACGCCAGTCAGGTTTTCATAGACTATCTCGGCCATTATTCACCGGACTCCTCTTCGACCATCCAGGTCTTGATCAGTTTGGCAACGTTAGCCGGCTTCTCCTTGGCGAATATCAGCACCTGCTCCTGAATCTGGGCGCGTTTCTGGGCTTCGAGCGAAATTTCTTCCTCGATCGGCACCGCGGTTTCGATGCCTTCCTCGGCCGCTTCCTTCGGCGGCAGAATCTTGAGCGAGCGCAGCAGGCTTCTGGCAAACAGGACGAAAATCAGGATCGAGATCACCAGCAGCAGCTTCTGGGAGACGTTGTACCAGAATTCCCGGCGTTCGGCCTGTTCCAGCGCATCGCGCTCCTGGTCGACCTGCGTGGTGTCGAACTCGTACTGGTTGATCGCCATCTGATCGCCGCGCAACGCATCATAACCTACTGAATTCTGAACAATTAAAGCGATATTGTCAAGTTCCTGCTGGCTGCGCGGCACTCTGGTCGGCGCCGGCTCTTCACCGGCGGCGGGCGGAACCATCTGAGTGGCGTGGTTGACGAAGACCGCCACCGTGAGCCGCCGGATGCTGCCCGATTCCTGGATCACGTGCTCCATTTGCTCGTTGACTTCAAAGTTGGTTATGGAGCTTTCGTTGGAGGTGGAAGATTTCTCCTGGTCGTTGGTCTGCACGGTTTCTTCGCGCTGTTCGCCGCGCACCACCGTATTCGGCTCGAAAGTCCGGATGGTCTGGTCGACTTTCTTGAAGTCGATTTCCGCCGAAACCCGCACTATGGAGTTGTTGGCGCCGAGTACGCCGTTGAGCAGGGACTGGACTTTCTTGGTCAGGTAATCCTCCATCCGCTCGCGCAGCTCGAGCTGATGGGCGGTCAGCTTGACCATCGGGTCGACCGCCTGGACTGTGGAAAGGAGGTTGCCGTAAGAGTCCACGATAGTGATGTTCTCGGGCTCCAGGCCCTCGATCGAGGTGGCCACCAGGTTAGTTATACCCATAATCTGCTTGGGGTCCAGATTGGAGGAGGGTCTGATCTTGAGCATGACCGAAGCGGTGGGTTTCTTCTGGTCCTCGCTGAACAGCTTCTCTTCGGGGATTACCAGGTGCACCCGGGCCTTGTCCACGTTGCGGATGGTTTCGATAGAGCGCGCCAACTCTCCTTCCAGCGCCCGGCGATAATTGACCTTCTGAACGAAATCGGTGACGCCGATGTTGACCTTGTCGAATATCTCGTAGCCCACTCCACTCGTGCGCGGAAGCCCCTTGCCGGCCAGATTGAGCCTGGTCTCTGCGATATTGGTGCTGGGGATGAGGATCGTAGTGCCGTTCTGTTCGAGCTTATAGGGAATCTTGTTCGCTCCCAGCTCCACCACGATATTGTTGGCATCATCCTCGGCCAGCCCCGAGTAGAGCAAATCGTACTTTGGGCGCTGGACCCAGATCATCAGGGCGATCATACTCACGATCGTGAGAAAGGTGACCGCGAACAGGCCGAAGCGCTGGTTGGGGCCCAGCTTGCCCCAGATTTCCCTGGCTTGTGTCAGAAAGTTCTGGAAAAACTCGTTCATTTAATCCTTCCCCCGGTATTAGTCTCGAGTAATTTAGCTTGTCAATCCATTTTCATTTTCACATGGACATGCTCTTGATTTCCCGGTAAGCGTCCAGCATCTTGTTGCGCAGTTCCATCAGTAACTGGAAGCTGGTGTTGGCTTTCTCCACCGCGACCATCACGTCGTGGACGTCGGCGATCTCCCCGGCCATGAAAAGCTGCACCTTATCGCTGGCAGCCTTCTGCATATTGTCGACGTCGTGAACGAAAGTCCGGATGGAGTCCCTGAAGGAAACTTCCTTGGGCGGCTGGACTCCGAGGCTTTCCTGAGGGCCGGCCGGAGGATTCAACGGCCTTGATTGGGATTCCCGCAGGTACTGCTGGAGTTCCGGCCTGTATGCTTCGAGACTGAAATCAGCCATATCCACCTCGCCGTTTCCCGGAGTGACCGGTTAACCTTTTGTATCGAGCCGATCTCCCAGACCGATGGCTTTCTTATTTTCGACCATGCCATCCAGCCTGTAGAAGCTGTAGTTGCCCGACTTGACCACTGTCTGCTCGACCGCCCCGGCAACCGGGTTGGGCCGGATCGAATAGACGACCCCGGTCACCAGACTCGAAGGAATGAAGACGTCCGCTTTCTGTTCGGGGACTTCCAGGGCCGGGGCCGGTTCCCGCCCGGGCAGGTCGGCCGGTCTCTCCACCGGCTTCTGCATGTTGGCCGGGCGTTTGAGAGGAACGTTCTGGAAATAGGGTAGTACTCTCATCTCAGTTCTTTTCGCTTCCTGTAATCCCGGAGCCGGTCCAACCGGCTCAGATCTCCAGCGCCTTCTTAGTCATGTCCTTGCTGGCGTTGAGTGCGGTGATGTTCGCTTCGTACGCCCGCGAAGCGCTGATCAGATCTACCATCTCGTTGATCACGCTGATATTGGGCTTGGCCACGTACCCCTGGGCGTTGGCGTCCGGGTGGGTCGGGTCGTAGACCAGCCGCGGCGGCGCCGGGTCCTCAGGGATATCGGCCACCTCCGTGCCGCTGGGCACCGGCATCTGCCCCCGCACCGGCTCATCCTTGAAGTGCGAGCGGCTGGTCGGTTCGAGCTTTATTTTGTTTTCGATGTATTTGGGAAAGACGGTGACCGGGGCTTCCCGGG
The DNA here is from genome assembly GCA_043805105.1 of Candidatus Glassiibacteriota bacterium. GTDB lineage: Bacteria > Gemmatimonadota > Glassbacteria > GWA2-58-10 > GWA2-58-10 > JAZDIG01. The sequence continues at coordinate 10,828 of JAZDIG010000106.1, forward strand.
TAATCACCAGCTTACGGCGGTAGGGCCCGCCCTTTTCGGTGCGGGTGGTTTCTGCGTTGGCGATATTCTGCGCGATGGTGTCCATGCGCTGGCGCTGGGCGCTCAGGCCCGTGGCGCTGATGTTCAGTGAGCTGAATATTTTTTCAAGTGCCATCGGTTACCCTTTCCTTTATCACGCCACCGGCTCGCCGCGGATCGCACTGCGCAGCCCGCCGAATGTACTGTGGCTCATCCGCGAGGCGAAATCGAAGGAGAGCTGGGCCTTGGCCAGCCGCACCATCTCCTCGTCGATATCCACGTTGTTCACACCCGAGTGCAGCTCGGTGTCCTTAGGCATGTAGGGCTCCGGCTCCAGCTCTTCCAGCTTGTTGGCTCCGATCTTGAAGTGGCCTTCATGAGTCTGCTTGCCGCTTACGCCCTTGTCGATCCCCAGCGCCTTGTGCAACTCCTCCTCGAACTGCACCTCCATGCGCCGGTAGCCGTGGGTATTGACGTTGGCGATGTTGTGAGCGCTCGCTTTCTGCCTGAGAGCGTAGGTATCGAGCCCCTTGTGCAGAAGCGGCAAATTCGTTTGCTCGAACAGAAATTTATTCAGCATCCGGACCGTCCCCGTTAAATTCGAGGGCCTTGCCTTCAGGCCATCGTTCTTTTCAGACCCTTACCAGACGCACATCCTGTCCCTCCGGCTGCGACTGCTTAATCTCCGGTTGGGCGGGGCGAAATATTTGCCTGCCGGGCGGAAGTGCAACATCCATGCCAGCGTATAGCAGCCACGGAGGCATCAGAAGACGTTTCCGGCCGCCCGGTTGCGCCTGATAGTCGAAATGAATAAGTACAAATAATAAACTCCCGAACGGTTCCGGCACGCCCGACCCTTAGCGCAAAAGAACCGCCTGGTCAATATATTCCGCACGGTGTGCGCAAAAATAAATTGACGGATATTTCGCCCGACCCCTTGCATTCATTAAATCTGTTTGTTATTATATCCTCATTACCAATATATTATCATGATTCATTATCGAATCGGCCGGAGTTTCATTCAAACAAATCATTTGATCCAAACATATCAAAAACAACATTCGTTATCGAAATGACGGTTGTCCCGCAGTCGCCGGAACGGCCTCGGGCAATTCCAATTCATTCCAGTAAGAATCGGGGGATAAATGTCGGATTTGATAAAAGTCTTCCTCAGCGGGGTGGAGGAGGTCGCGCGTAACATGAAAGACTGTGCTGAATCAGGCGCAGAGTATAAGAGCGGCTATTCCAAACTGGATGAAAAGCTCGACAGGCTCACCGAGCGTATCGACAGACTGCTGGCGCTTTTCGACGATCAGCTCGGCAGTCCGATTCAGGTCGGAGTGAATAAGAGCAAGCGGATGAAGGACATCAAGAAGAGAATTCAGAACGTGATCGATCAGCATCCGGGAGGGATTCACCCGCCGCAGATTGCGCGAATCATCGGCACCAAGGTTCAGAACCTGTATCCTCACCTGAAGGC
>JAZDIG010000107.1:0-11453 GCA_043805105.1 Candidatus Glassiibacteriota bacterium
GTCAACGCCTCGGTGGTGGCGGTGGCCGCCGAGTTCTGCGACGTGGTCAGCTACAACATCTACCAGCTCGACATCAGCCGTTTCCGTCTTCCGGTGGAGGCCGATGTGCCGATCATAATCGGAGAGTTCCACATGGGCGCCTTGGACCGGGGCATGTTCCACACCGGGCTGGTGGCCGTCAGCTCCCAGGATGAACGGGCAGAAGCTTACAAGAACTATGTCCGCACTGTTCTCGATAACCCGCAGTTCGTCGGCTGCCACTGGTTCCAGTTCCGGGACGAATCTACCACCGGCCGGCCGTTGGACGAGGAGAACTACCAGATCGGTTTGGTCGACATTGCCGACACGCCCTACCGGGAAACCATCCAGGCGGCCCGGGAGATCGGCTACGGCATGTATAACTATCGGGCCGGGAGAAAATGAGGCCGGGCGGCGGGGATAATTGCGCTGAATACCGATTTTACCGCCAAATTACTGGATGTGCATCCGGATACGAGAGTGATATATTTGTGCGACGGTATCCTGCGGGCGAGTTACCGGAACGGCGATTCGACCACCACGAATATCGAGCCCGGCAGAATCTACGAATTTCGTATCGACCTCGGCGCCACGAGCAACGTGTTCAAGAAAGACCATCGGATCAGGGTGGAGATCTCCAGCAGCAATTTTCCCCGCTTCGACCGCAACCTGAACACCGGCGGAAATTTCGCTACGGATACCACCTGGGTCAAAGCCAGGCAGACCGTATATCCCAGCCGGGAATACTCGTCCAGTATCGTGCTGCCGGTTATCGAGTAAAACTCCCCGATATGTTGCCAGTCAGGTCTTAATTTATACCCGATCTCTTTTCAACTATCCAGCTTGATTATGCTTTCGACAGCCTTACCGGTTTCCGCATCCGCGACGCCAATCAGCGGCATTTCCAGACCTTCATTCTTCAATTCATCGCTCAGTTCTTCCATGAAAGCGCCCTTTCCGGGCTTAGCGCCGTTGTCGGCATAGCAATTCACCCCGCAGCTCGGGCTGCAATCGATCCCCAGGATACCCAAAACCCGGAAGCCGTGCCTCAAATATTGCCTGGTTTGATACATCACGTCCTGCGCCAACAGCCTGAGATATCTCCGGTTGCCGTGCGTGGACAACTGATCGTAAATCAAGCCTTCTCTTCCCAGGCCCAAGCAGCCGAGTTCCGGGCAGGGCATCTGGATTATCCCAATCTTCCTGTGAATCAATAATTCCGGTATCGCCGGAATCGCCGAGGGCGTTTCGGCTGAACCATTGCAGCGGGCGTTCTGATTCAGAAAGCAATGGGCGACGAAAATCACTTTCTTGCTGCGGGCATCCTGAAAAGACGGAAATCTTTCAGTCAATCTCTCATCGGACTTGTTCTTTTCGAACCTGCCTGCAAATAGAGGCTCGTTCCTCAACCATGCGGCCGCACCGGTAAGGCAGGAAATACCGGCCAGGAATTTCCTTCGGTTCAGGTGATCGAGAATCCGCATTGAATCTCCCTTGTAATAAATACTGAATGACCTCAATTCCCCGCCGGCGGCAAAGGAGGTCATAACCGCAACCACTTTTGTTCCCCCTGACAGCCGGAGTGCCTTGCGGGCAGCCGGCCAAACCCGGCGCCCGGGTCGATTTAATGCTGCGGGATTTCCTCCATCAGCCCCTGCACCGGCACGTTGTGTTCGGCGGCGAAGCTTTTGGTGAGGGAAACCAGTTGCGCGTGCCAGTCCTTCAGCCCTATCCGCTCGAAAGGCGCCAGCATGTATTCGAGCCCGAGACGACGGTAGGCGAAGTGGTCCTTGAGGTCGTCCATAACGAAGACGAATTGGCGGCCGTTCACACTTCTCCCCTTGGGGTAGCGGCTTTTCTCCCAGACCCTGGTGAAGTCGCTCCACATCCATTTTTCCCATCCCAGCAGGGCCGCCATCTGGTTGGCCGCCCGCACCAGGCTTGCCACCGCGATCTCCGGCTTGTTTTCCGCAGCCGAGGCCGAAGCCTGGGACAGGGACTTTTCGGCCGATTCGAGATCCAGCAGAGTCTTGATGAAATAACGTTCCAGGTAAGCGATTGAAAGTAATACTTCCAGATTGTAGCGGTTCCTTTCAACCTGTGAGAAGTTGCGCGAAAGCAGGTTTATCAGGCGGTCGTTCCGCTGTCTCTGCACCTCGGCTTTATCCAGCACGGCCCTGTATCTGTTGCCGAATGTAGGTTCAAAGGCAAGGCTGCCAGCCTTGGGCTGGGAAGGGGGCGTGAGGATGAGGTCGGTGATGTGGTGGCGGGTGTAATACTTTGTCCCGCGGTCGTCCCAGGCGCGCTCCCTCTCCTTGGTATCGACCCGGTCCCAGCCGTTTTGGAAAAACCTCGCGCCCTCCTCCAGCAGCTCGTACACCTCGACCATATCCGGGCTGGAGGTGCCGTAGAAAACATCCATGAAATCGGCCACGTTCTGTTCGATCGTGGGAGTGCGGCAGGTCCAGGCGTACTGGGTTACCGTGGCCCAGCCCAGCCAGAAAGTCTCCTCGTGCAGGCCGACATCATCCCAGCCGGCGGCGAACGACCCTATCGGGTTGGCTCCCAGGGCCAGGCCTTCCCTGGCAGTCCTTTCGGCATCGGCCAGTCGGCCCTCGTTAAGGCGGCCGCGGTATTCGGTGGGGAAATAATTGGGGAAAAGGAGCTCGTCTCCTTCTATGGAGGTATAAGCCAGCTGCCTCATGCCGACCTTATTCTGGCTGGCGATGAAATCCGGAGCGGTGTTCAACTCGGAGTTTATCAAATCCGACGGAAGCTGGAGGATATCCTTGGCGAGCACTGGATACTCGACCCAGCACAGCATTCTGCGGCCATGCTCGGTCATGAAGCGGTGGGCGCGCAGCACGTAATCCACCCAGGCCTGGCTGCAGGTCTCCGGATTCCAGGATTTATCGCACTTGGGGCAGAGCCCCGCAAAATAGACCTCATCGGTGGACACGTGGAAATACTTCACCCCCGGCGTGGCGTCGATCATGTCCTGGTACATGTCGAATATCAGCCGGATCGCTTCCTCGTCGCACGTACAGACCTGGTAATTGCTGGTGCTGTCCGCCTTCAGGTGGGCGAATTCCGGATGTTTGAGTACGTAAGACATGTGGGCCGGGGCCTGGACTTCCGGTACGAGCTGGATCTGGCGGGCGAGGGCGTAGGCCGTAAGCTCCTGCATCTCGGCCTTGGTATAGGCTCCGGGCGCGCCGATCACCGGATGGCTGGGATACTCGTACTTGTCCTCGATTTCGAAACCGATACAGTTCACCTTGAACAGGGCAAGCCAGTCCAGTATTCGCTTCATCGCTTCCGGACGCTTCTGATGATGCTTGGTATCCCAGTGGATAAATCTCAGCTCGAGGTCCGGCCAATCCGTGATGACACCCGCGGGCAGGGTCAGCCTGCCATTCGGCTGACGCTTGAGCAACTGAAAGAAACTCTGTACTCCGTAGAAGAGGCCCTGTTCGGCATTACCGGTTATCTCCACCCTTCCATCGGCTATTTCCAGTCTGTAGGCCTGGGCCGCCGTTCCGTCGGAACTCGCTCCCTTGACTGTACCTGGTACCACTCTCAGCACCACCCGGCCCTTGCCCTTCCCCTCGAAACTCACTCCATGAAGCCTGACGGCCCATTCGCGGATCCAGCCGGCGCTGAATTTACCTTCAGGACAGGGTTCGATACCCCAGCTCTCATCCACGATCACTTCCGGCCCGGACAGCTTTACTTGTTGCGGAGCAGGAATCAAACTGTAGCCCCGTTCCCGCAGCTCTGTCTGGAAGGCGAGACTGGAGCCGGCGTTCGAAAACGCGGCTAAAAAAGCCAGCAACAGGCAGGACAGCATTCTGTTCATCTGGAAACTCCACGAGTTGAGAGGATGGATAAGCTGATCGACTGATTTCAGCGGGCTCGAGTCAGCGTTCAGGCATCTTAATACGTTTTTTCCACCGGGTAGGCCAGATTATAGCCCTTTACACTGTGCCAGAGGATACGATTCAGGGTTTCCTCATCCGCCTCATCGACGTCATCCAGCGGCAGGTCGAGTGAAACCCGGGCCCAGTGCAGTTGCGGACCAGAAATTTCGGCCAATCCGGGGTTCATTTCATCCAGTGGAATCCGGTTGGGCAGGGCCTTGTAGGCGGAGAAATCCGGCTTCTGCGTAAAACACTCCCGCATCGGCCGGGCGGCCAGGTCCAGCTGGTGCATGGGCGGCAGCCCCAGGATCAGCTCGATCGTCCGCACCATGTCGATCTGACTGTAGTTGACGTTGACCACCTTACCCCGCGGGGTGTAGGGACTGATCACGAAACCGACCGTGCGGTGGCTGTCAACGTGGTCCAGTCCATCCTGGGGATCGTCCTCGGTGACAAAGATGGCGGTATCTTTCCAGAACCTGGAATTCGAGACCGCTTCGACCAGTCTGCCGAGAGCCAGGTCATTGTCGGCGACCATGGCCCGCGGAGTCGGGAAGCCCGGGCGTGTACCGGCGGTGTGGTCGGTGGGCAGGAGCATGATAATGAAGTTCGGCAGCTCTCCCCGCGCCTCGTACCCGCGGAACTCCCTGAGGAATTCCCGCACGCGGTAGACATCCTGGACCTTGGCCGGGAAGCCGATAAAAGTCGGACAGATATAGGGCCGCAGCGTATGCAGCTCGGTGTTCGCCTCGATCCGGACCCGGGCGGTATCGTCGAGGTAATCGCGATAGATGTCGCTCCAGGTGGCGGAGGAGGGGGTGATCCGGGCCTGGATAAATTCTCCGTAATCCCGGAAACTCAGGCCGCGCCTCAAAACCCCATCCCAGATGAAACCCGTACTGGCGAACGCCAGCGGATCATCTCCCTCGTAGGGATAGCTGCGGGAAAAATAACCGAACATTTTTTCCAGGTAATCGGTAACGTAAGCCTCGTCAGTCCACTGGTGGCCGTCCGCGCTCAGCACCCCGCTGCAGTAAAAGTTGTCCAGCAGGACAAAGGTTTCGGCCAGGGCGTGGTGGTTGGGAGTCACATCGCGGCCGAAATGGACCAGCGAGGAATCGCCGTTGCCCTGGGGCAGGTCGCCGAACACCTGGTCGTAAGTGCGGTTTTCCTTGATGATATAGATAACGTGCTTGAAAACGGATGGCTCCCCGGGCCGTTCCGGGAGCGGGACCGGCTCGACCGACCTGGGTGTCTCGGCCAGGCGGCTCATTTTCCAGGCATGATGGTTGTTGCTCTCCACCTGGCGCGTATACTCGGCCAGCGCGGCCTGATCCGGCGTCCGGATCAGGCTGACCGACCCGGAATAACCGTACGAGTTGTAGCCGGCCTGGTCCGGACGGCGCTGGCGCGAGCCGATCCCCTTGACATTGGCGACATACAGCCAGGCGCCGGAGCGGTTCAGGATCACCGCGCCCGGGTACCAGGCGGTGGGGATATAACCCAGGACCGGAGATTGGCCGGTATCCGGGCCGGCCGGGCGACCAGGGGCGACAACGCAGACGGCGTTGTCGGTGCCGTCCGCCACGTAGAGTCTCGACCCATCCGGGCTGACACACACCGCGTTGGGGCCGCTGCCGAACGGCAGCCGCTGGTTCGGCCGCACGCTGATACTTTCGACCACCCGGTCGGTACGAGTGTCGATCACCGAAATCGTGTCACTGTTGGCGCAGGCCACGTAGAGCTGCGAGCTGTCCGGGCTCAGGGCCATACCGCAGGGATGCAGGGCCACCCGGATTTCCCCTGCCGGGCGTTTGCCGTCCAGGTCGATCACCGAAACTGTTCCGCTGTTCGCCACCCCGGTCTCCGGATCGATCAGGGCTGGAGTTCCCGAGCTTTTGGCGGTCAGTTCACCAGCTTCTGCTCGGCGGCCGCCCCAGTTGGAAACGTAAGCCCGCCTGCCGGGCGCCAGGACCACCGTGTAGGGCGCCACTCCGACCGGTATTTCTTCCGTGGCGCCGTTTTCCAGGGAAACCAGACCCAGGGTGTTGTTCCGGCAGAGAGTGACGTAAAGCGTCCGGCCGTCGGAAGAGAGAGCCATTCCACCCGGGGCTGAGCTGTCTTCGTCCACCGCCGGGAGAGCTATCGGCGTCAGCCAGCGGGCCACGCCGCTGGGGTCCACCTCGGCGCGCTGGATATACCCCCGGCCGTCCGAACTGTAGATCGTCCGGCCATCCCCAGCCCAGAGAATACCGGTGAAACCCATCCCTTTTCTGGCCAGGCGGAGGTGCTGCAGGAGGCTGCCGTCGGCAGTGGAAACCAGCACGATTCCATCGTTGTTCTTGATTGCCAGGATCTTTTCGGCCGGATCGAGCGCCAGGTCGGTGGGACGGCCCGGGAAAAGTACCTGCCGGCCGGCAGGAGTGAGAATCTGACCGGTCGGCACCGTATAGCTTCCATCCGGCTGCTGCCCGATAGTGAAAGTGTCATCCGGCTCTGGCTCGCTCCGAGGCCCGCAGGCGCAGAGAGTAATCATGGAAAAGGCGGCCAGAAAAGATAAGCCAGCCGGTATTTTCATTGCGGAGCTCCTTTTTTAGATCGAGACCGCCGGACTTCGCTAATTTTTACCACTATTAAGGAGAGAATTCAAGCCTTTGAGCTTGCCCTGGTTCCCTTATCAGCCAATACGTAGTGATTCAAGCTTGACAAATCGAATCCAGAAAAAACGCTTTCGGCTTTTCTATAAAAGTCCAAAGAAACCAATAAAAAAAGATGTTGTATGAATCTCTGTAATTATTTATAATTCAATGCTTTATGTAGGGGCGACGCATGCGTCGCTCCTACGATCTATGTCGCAACCTTTTAGGCAATATCAATTCAATACGCTATTAATCTTTCCTCTTTCTTCATCCCCGTTCCGCCTGGATTTTTCCCTGGTAGCCGCTTTCCCGGTAGGCGGTCAATGGCACCGGGTGTAAGCCCTGGCGGTGATAGGACTCCATCACGACCGGCCCGGTATCGGCGAACAGGAGCGCCCTCTCGAATTCGGCATTGGCGGCGATCAGGTCGCCGGCTTGCTGGTATTCGCGGAGTTTATCCGTATCCAGCAGCAGGGCCCTGGCGAGCGATCTTTTCAAGGCGTCGATAGACTTGAGCACCGAGGGTATCCGTTCTTCGCTGCGGGCCATCTGATCCAGGGCGAACGACCAGTTTTGCCGCGGGTCGGAGCGGAAAATCACCTCTCCCCGCACCAGCTCCAGAAAAATTCTGGCGAGCTGGTAATCGGCCTGGACCGCATGGTCGTCATCGGCTGCATAGCGTGTATTGAAATGGAAGCCTCCGCGCACCCCGAAACCGATCAGCCCGGCCACGATCTGCTCCACGTTCGTCCCGTGGTGGTGATGTCCCAGGTCGATCAGCACCGCTCCCCTGTCGCCGAAAGCCCGGACCAGCTCCCGGGCCGTGCCCCAGTCCGGGACGGTAGTGCTGTAAGTGCCCGGCTCGAAAAGCTTGTACTCGACCAGCACCCGGTCAAGTTTTTCCCGGATTGACTGGGGCGTTCTTTCCCAGAACACCCGGATACTTTCGGCCATCTTCGTGATCTTGTCCTGCAGGTCTCTCTGTCCGGGGTAGTTGGTCCCATCCGGGAACCACAGGCTCAGGACTCCGTTCGCCAGCTCGGCGGCGATCCCGGCGGCCAGAACAGTCTGTTCGATATACCTCTCCCGGACTGCCGGGTCCTGTGCGGTAAAGCTGCCGTCCCCGGAGCCGGCAAGGAAATAAGTCGGGCTGATCGATCCCATCCTCACCCCCCGGGCCTCCAGTTCTCCGGCTACCCGGCGGGCGCTCTCAAGATCGCCGGTCACCCCGTCCCGGGAAAGAAACCAGAGGACATGCTGCCCGACCGTGGGGGCCGAACGGGTCAGGCGGTGGACCAGGGCGGCGTCCTGGGCAATCTCCTCGGTGTTGCGGGCTGCTCCGCCGGTTCCCAGGCTGTCGAACCTTCCGCCCCCGCCGAAGCCGGCCCAGAACTGCCAGGCCGGGATTTCGACCTCGAACTTCCCAGTCAGCTCCACCGCCCGCTCGACCGGCTCCTCGCCGAAAACAGCTTTCAGGTAATCCAGCCCCACGAGCCGGACCCGGTCCAGGTCATTTCCCATTTTTCACTCCATCGGCAGGAATGTCAGCCAGGGCCTTTCCGGATTTACCGAGCAGTTCCAGGAAACGCTCCCGGTACGAGGCGAGCCCGGCGGCGATTCCAGCGGTGAAAGGCTCCTGTTCCCGGCAGGAAAGGCCCAGACCCTCGAGGTCCACCTGCTCGGGATGGACTCCCAGGCAGGCGGCCTTACCGGCCACGGCCGCGCCCAGCGTAGTGGTCTCGCTCACCTGGTTTTCCCGATTGTCGTACAAGATGTAAACTTTTCTTCCGCTGATTGTGGCTGTCAGGCGGCCGAAGTAAGGGTCTTTCGAGCCACCGGCGGTCAAAACCACCGGCGTCTCCGGGTCCCGGCAAACCATTTCGATCTGTAAGGCGGCGGTCAAGGCCATGCAGAGGTCGGACACGATGTACGCAGTTTCCCTGTCCGCGAAAAAAGCCGCCCGGTTGACGATCTCTCCTTCGAGCCAGGGAAAGGGGCCGGTGTGATGGTTCTGCGGGTCGACATTGGGCAGGACGAAACAGTCGGCTGCGGCCAGCACTTTTTCCAGGCGGTCCTCGCTCAAATCTTCCCCGGACGGGAACCCTCTTTCTCCAAGCAAGCCCTCCAGATACCTGAAATCTCTGCCCCCGCCGTACATCGAGGTCACGACCGGAAAACCATCCACCGTGCCCTGCACGATCACCGACCGACGGTAGCCGTCGGCCGGCAATTCGGCCCGGCCGCCGATCACTGAGACCATGGTCCAGCTTCCCGCTTCGAGGTGGATCACGGGCCGGCCGGGGAACTTCCGCCGGCAGGCGGAAAGCACCGGGAGATGAGACAGGCAGGTATCGTGGCCACCCGGCACCACCAGGGTCTCCGGGGCCAGGCCCAGTCCGGCGGCCTGCCGCCTGGAAACTGTGCCCAGCGGCCGGTAGACTGTCGACGGTTCTGCCGGCACCAGCCTGCGGAATGACTCAATTCCGGCGCTCGCGGAGCTGAGGCTGCCGGGCGGCCGGTTGATGTTTCTGGTCCCGCTATGGCACATCCAGTAACTGTGCTCGTTGCCGGCCAGGCGCGTTGCCTTCAGGTAGTCCGGCCCCAGGAAATGCCCGGCCAGTAAGGCCCCGTAAACCGCGAAACATTCAGCCCTTTCCAGCACCCCTGGCCGCTCCAGCTCCTCGAACAGGAATCTTTTCAGCAGGGTCAGGCTGCCCGGGTAATCTCTCACCGACCCGGTTTCCTGGAAAAAATCCTCCGCGCTTCCGGCCAGCTCGCGGAACCGGGCATCCACCCGCTCCGGGTAGCTCTGGGTATAGGCCAGGGTCAGGTCTCGGCCCGGAACCTCGGTGAGTGAACCGTCCCTGCCGACCAGGCCGCCGGAAGCTCCCCGGGCCGCCGGAGCGACCACCCTGGCCTTTTTGTACTTCTCCGGCAGGCCGGAAATGACCCTCTCGTACCAGGTGAACTGTTCTCCGCTGGCGTTATACCTCAAGCCCTCGAACTCGGCCGCCGGAGTGGCGGCCACCCTGGAGAACAGGGGCTTGAAAGTGTGAAAATCCAGTACCTCGAGCTTGATGTTCGAGGCGCCGTCCACCGGTACGATTATGGTTTCCATACGCCGGGCTCGCGTGTCGGTCTCAGGTCCCGGTTACAGGGCTGCCGCGCTCTTGAAAAGGTATTCTCCGGATTCCACGCGGAACACGGTGCGGTCGCCCTGCCGGCCAAGCGGGGTCACGCCCCCGGCCTTCGCCGCCTCGATCCCGCTTTCAGTCACCGAGGCATTCTCCGGGCAGGGGAAGTAAACCGTGGCCCGCGTGTTGGCCGGAATAGTGACAGCCAGTTCGATCGAATCGCCGGTCAGCGTCCAGCGGCTCCTGATCTTCCCCCGGATCGACTCGTACTCCGCCCCGGCGTCCGTCAGGCCGCCCCCCGGACAGGGACGGATGATTATACTCTTGAATCCAGGCTCGCCAGGGTCCAGATCGATTCCGGCGAGGCCGGCGAACAGCCATTCACCCACGGAACCCAGCGAGTAGTGGTTAAACGAATTCATGCCGGGGTCCTGGAAGCCTTTCTCTTTAGTCCAGCCGTCCCAGCGCTCCCAGATGGAGGTGGCGCCGTTGACTATCGGATAGAGCCAGGAGGGGAAGGTGTCGTTTTCAAGCAGGCGATAGGCGATATCGGTACGGCTCAGGCCGGTCAGCACGGGGTTCAGCTGGCGGACTCCCAGGAAGCCGGTGGAAAGGTGCCAGTCTTTCTGACGGATACTTTCCACCAGGTGTTCCCCGGCATTGGCCCGCAGATTCTCCGGCAGCAGGTCCATGTAGAGGGCCAGCAGGTAAGCGGTCTGGGTATCGCCCAGGATCCGGCCGTCGGCGGCAACATAAGCCTTCTGGAACGCGGCCCGGATGCCCTCGAACATATTTTCGTATTTTTGGCTGTCCTGGGCGCGGCCGATCGCCTGGGCCATCCGGGACATCAGCCGGGCGTCATAAGCCCAGTAGGCGGTGGCCAGGATTTCTTTCGGCGTGTCTGCGGCTATCGAGAGCCAGTCCCCGTAATCGCTGCCCCGCTCGTTGAGGCGGAGCAGGTCGGGATTGGCCCTCAGGACGTAATCCATCCAGCGGGACATCGATTCCCAGTGCTTCTCGATTATCCGCGTGTCGCCGTATACCTGATAGACGGTCCAGGGCACGATGATCCCGGCATCGGCCCAGCCCGCCGCGCCATAATGTTCGGTCATGGGCGGGAAGCGCGGGCTGATTTCCGAATAAGCCCCCTGGTCCGACTGCCCATCCTGGACATCGTACATCCACTTGTTGAAAAAGGCCGCGACATCCTCGTTGTAAGTCGCGGTCCGGATGAAAATCTGCGCATCGCCCATCCAGCCCAGCCGCTCGTCCCGCTGCGGGCAGTCGGTGGGGATAGAGATGAAGTTGCCGCGCTGACTGCGGACGATGTTGCGCCAGAGCCGGTTTACCATCGGGTTGGAGCACTGAAAACTCCCGACCGGCGGAGTGTCCGAATGAACCACGCAGCCGGTGACCGCGCTCCCGTCCGGGACGCCCGGGTAGCCGGTTAGCTCCACGTACTGGAAGCCGTGAAAAGTGAACCGCGGCTGGTAAACTTCCTCCCCGCCCCCTTTCAGGACGTAGGTGTCGGTGGCCCTGGCTTTGCGCAGGTTCGTGGTGTAGATAGTGCTGTCCGAGTTGAGCCGTTCGGCGTAGCGCAGGACGACCTTGTCTCCGGCCCGGCCATTGACCTTGAGCCTGGCCCAGCCGGCGATATTCTGGCCCAGGTCGAAGACGTAAACTCCCGGTTTCGGCTGGAACACCGCCACCGGCTCGATCTCCTCGGTCACCCGCACCGGCTG
>JAZDIG010000108.1:0-6978 GCA_043805105.1 Candidatus Glassiibacteriota bacterium
GGCCGTTTCCGGACAACAGCAGCGTCCCAGCGCCGCCCTGGACGAATACTCCGCGCTCGGTGCCCCACGGGTAGTAAAGCGCCCTGGCGGCAAGCTGAGCGGCAGAGAGGTCTTTTTCCACGGTTCCCTCGTTCAGGCGCAAAGGCAGCCAGCCCGCCTCCACTTCGGCCGCCACTTTTTCGTAAAGCCGGTAGCCGCCCCGCACGCCCACCATTCCCGCGCCATTGAAGGAGAACCGGGGAGAAAACATCTGGTAGCCGGCGAACGGCGAAATATAAATGCCACCCTTCCAGGGAGGGGCCGCCAGCGGCAGGTGCCGCGGCAGGCGGATTCCGCCGCCCATGTAGATCAGCCCCAGCAGCTCGTTGTCCCCGCTCATCACCGCGTTTCCCCGGTAGCCAGCCTCCAGAGCCAAATCCGGGGTGAAGTACATCCGGAAACCGGCGCCGAAGACCAGGGCCAGGCCGGTGGCGGAGGAATCGCCGGAGGAACTCCGGGCTGCGCCGGCCCCGACTTCCACAAAAGGCACGGCGAGGTTGCCGGGCTCGTAGTTGTACACCAGGCCCAGCGTGGCAAAAGTGTGGGTGACCAAACCTTCCGCTGTACCGGGCACCTGGGGGCCGAATGAGCCGGTGGTCAGGTCGAGCTTGTAGGAAAACTCACGGGTGAGGTTCATTTCGTAGCTGAAAGCTCCGGCGGCGGTCGCTTCTCCGGAGGACACCAGCACACCCAGTCTGGGGCTGAAAGTGGCCCGCCCCAGGAAGCTTTCTCTGGCTTCCAGGACGCTCTTCTGCGGCTCGAAAGGTGAAACCGGCCGGGGGCGTTTCATGGCCAGCGTGTCCGCACCGGCGGCGGCCAGAGTGTCCCGCATGGAAGGGATTTCAGTCAGTCCCAGCAGGGCCATCAGGCTGTCGCGCTCGGTTTCCTGGACCTGGATCGCGGTAATAGCCCGGCGGGAGCTGTCCTCCAGGCCGGCGATCATGGTGTTACGGGTATCGACGAGCAGCTTGAGGCTGTCGGCTTCCGCATTGGAGAAATCCCGTTTATCCGGGTCGAACGGGCCGACCAGGTCCTCGCGCACCCAGCCCATACTGCCGTCCGGAATGAGCACTCTCAGCCAGTTGCGGAATTTCCTTTCGGCCAGGATGCGGTCGCCGCGATAGAGGGTGGCCACCAGGTCGTAACCTGCGCCGGGACCTTTTCGGACATTAGCGTAACGGTTGGTGACCATCATCTCCATCGGCAGTTCCTGAGCCTTTGCCGGCGGACTCCAGGCGGAGACGAAAGCCGCGGTGAGGATGAGAAGTATTATCAGTTGTCTGGCCGGGATTTTCAATTCTTTTTGCTTTCGGCTGCGCGGTTTGCGCGAAACAGGGCACAGTACGGCTAAATCGTACATCGGAAAAAGATTCACACCCCTTGAGTTTTGCCGGGCGCTTTCTTCCGGCCGAGAGGCCGCATCAGTTCGTACAGCCCGCCCAGGGTATCGATCCCTTTTTCCAGAGCGCGGTCCAGCAGGCGCATCAGTATTTCCGCCGTCACCAGTGCATCTCCCAGGGCCCGGTGCCGGGCGCTGAAATGGAGATTGAAAAACCGCGCCAGCTCATCGAGACTGCGCCTGTCCACTTCAGGAAGCAATCTGCGTGCCAGGACCCTGGTGCAGAGCTTCGGGTTGAGCAGCCGGCAGCCGGTGGCCAGGATTACCTCGCTCTGAATGAACCGCCAGTCGAACGGCGCGTTGTGGGCGACGAAGACCGAATCGCCGAGAAAATCGAGGAAAGACGGGCAGATGATAGCGAAGGTGGGGCTGGAAGACACCATTTCCCAACTGATTCCGGTGAGGCTGGTGATCGGCCCGGGTATCGGCCGGCGAGGGTTCAGGAGCGTCTCGTAGCTGTCGACTACCTCGCCGTTCGCCACTTTTACCATCCCCAGCTCGATCACCCGGTCCGCCAGCGGCATGAACCCGGTGGTCTCTACGTCCACCACCACGAAGCTCGCGCTAGAAAGTTCTTCCACCGGCGGTGAGATAATTCCGCCGGACAGGGCCCATCTGCCGTCGGCCAGCCTCTCGAAGCGCTGATCGGCTTCGAGCATGGCGCCCGCCAGCCTGGCCGCAATCGTCTCGGACACGTTCTCCATCACCAGCACCAGCCGGCAGATCTCAGTTGGAGAAAAGGGGCCGGACTCCAGCAGCCGGAGCGATTTCTCCAGCAAGTCGTTTTTGAGAGTGAGAGCCATGGTAAGATGGGCCGGTGAATCTACTTGCGGCAGTAACCGAACAGGTCGAGCGTGTTGTCCACGTCTTCGGTTTCCATGTAGAAATCGCCGAAACCGTAGCGTTCGAGGTAGCTCTTGTCCCGCTCTCCGCCAAGCAGGGCCGGCAGGCGGTTCCTGACCGAAAGCGCGGCGAGCTTGGCCGCTTCCGGCACGGCCCTGCGGAGAAAGGAAACGATCGGCGAGCCGGGCCTGAACTTGGCCGTGAGCAGCTGCTGCACCTCGCCCCGGCCTTTCACGCCCCAGACCTGGGATTCCGCGAATTTCCCGGCGAGGATCTCCGTCAGCTCGCGCGGGTAGTATTCCCGCCGGTGATAGCGGTTCCAGGGTTTCTGGCCCGGCTCGAGGCGCAAGGTCCGGTTGGGAGTCGTAATCATGTAAATGCCACCGGGGGCAAGCACCCGGTGGGCCTCGGCCACGAAGGCCCGGTCGTCCGGGACGTGCTCGATCACCTGGAAGGAGACCGCCACATCGAAAGCCCCGTCCGCGAACGGAATGCGCACTCCATCGTAGCGGACGAACCGGCAGCGGTCCGAGCCGTACCGGCGGCCGGCGTGGTCCACCGCGGCCGGGTCGATGTCCAGCCCGGTCACTTCGCGAACTTTCCGGCCGATCAGGCTGGTACCGTAGCCTTCGCCGCAGCCCACTTCGAGCACCCGGGCTTCGGCGGGCATCCGCCCGATGGCGAATTCATAGACGAAAAGGTGGCGCAGGTAGAGCAAGTACTGTTTTTTCGCCACCTTGAACCGGTCCGGCACCAGCCGCTCGCCGATCACCGACACATCGCTCATCGCCTCTCTCTCCGTGCTCGCATCTTCCCCTGCCGAAACACTGTCTTACCGGCGAATATAAAGGCCCCGGCCGCGGCGGACAAGCCTCCCGGTCAATCCCGGTTTTCGTCCTTCGGCCGGAAGATGGCGCTCCATTCCTGGACCAGGAGCATGACCGCGGTCTGCCAGATGATTTCGAGGTCGAGGCCGAGCGAATAGTTGCGGATGTAGTAGAGGTCGTGGCGAACCTTGAGGTCGACATTGGTGGTGTCGCGGCAGGAAACCTGGGCCAGTCCGGTGAGGCCCGGCCGCACCGCCAGCCGGCCGCGGTAGAGCTCCGGGTAGCTGTCGAAGAAGTAGGCCCGCTCGGGCCGGGGACCCACGATCGACATGCGGCCGGCCAGCACGTTCCAGAACTGCGGCAGCTCGTCCAGACCCGTACGGCGCATTATCCGGCCGATACCCGGTATCACCCGCCGGTCCTCGCCTTTCGACCACACCGGGCCGGTTTCCCGTTCGGCATCGGCCACCATGGTGCGAAACTTGTAAACGTTGAAGGTGATTCCGTCCTTGCCCACGCGCCCCTGGCTGTAGATCACCGGTCCCGGGCTGGCCAGCCTGATGGCGACCGCGATCGCCAGCATCAGCGGAGCGCAGACCACGAGCACCGTTAGCGACAGGCCGATATCCACCAGCCGCTTAACCAGCGCCTGGAAGCCGCTGAGCGGTTCGGTGAGAAGAGCCGAGGCGGGCTCCGGCGCAGCGGCCGCCCCAGTTTCCGTCTCGGCTGAGGCGATTATCTCGTCTCCTGTAAACAGCCGCATGCCCACGCCGATCCCGGCCAGCTTCTCCGCCAGCGCCAGCCAACTGCGGGGGTCGAGTCCCTCGGGGTCCAGCACCACCAGGTCGGCGGACAGCCTGGCGGCCAGGGCCACGATCTGGTCCAGGCTGCCCCATTCGATTGTTTTGGCAGCCGCCGATGGTAAATTTTTCTCCTGCTCGCCGGCGGCCGCGGCCGCACCCCCGGCAGCCGCCCCCACCACCACGATCCGACGGGGGGACTGTCCGAGCGCGGCGACCAAGTTCCCGATCCTGTCCGCGGAGGCGGCGGCGATCACCCGCTCGCGCAACAGCGGCGCAAAGCGCGGGGTTTCGAGCACGATCTGCACCGCCAGCCGCCAGAATAGCCCGTAAGCCAGGCTCAACAGGCAGAATCCCATGATCACCAGCCGGCTGAACGCGTACTCCCTGAAATAGAAGGGCAGCACGGTCACCGCCACCGAAAGGACAAAAACCCCCTTGAACAGTCCCTGCACGCTTGGCGCCCTCTCCCTGACCGTCCCCACGGCCCAGAGGACCGGCAGGTAAAGCACGGCGATCAAGAGGATATAAAAGAGGTAGGAAAGGCCGCTGAAATAGGGCGGAATCGGGTGGAATGAATCGTAGCGCAGGAGGATCGCGGAAAAAAAGGCCGCTTCGGCGGCCGCGACATCGAGCGCGGCCCAGAGGATGCCCGGCCAGGTTTTCCCGAACTTTACAATCGGCCCGTCCTCCCGGTTCAGATCAGGCCCAGCAGGGCCTGGAGCTTGAGCCACCAGACCATCCAGATCGCCTCCAGCACGATTCTGCGGTCCATCTTCGAGGTGCCTGAATGGCGGTCGATGAAAACGATGGGGATTTCCCGGATGCGGAATTTTTTACGCCAGACCTTGAAATTCACTTCGATCTGGAACGAATAGCCGTCGGACTGGACCCGGTCCAGGTCGAGCGCTTCCAGCACCTCGCGGCGGAAGCATTTGAAGCCGGCGGTGGGGTCGCGGACCGGCATCCCGGTAATCAGGCGGGTGTAGAGGCTGGCCCCGTAGCTCAGCAACAGCCGGCTCATCGGCCAGTTCACCACGTTTACCCCGCTCACGTAGCGCGAGCCGATCACCAGGTCGGCCTCCTCCACCGCCGCCAGGAAGTCGGGCAGGTATTTCGGGTCGTGGCTGAAATCGGCGTCCATCTCGAACACGAGCGCATACCCTTGTTCCAGCGCCCAGCGGAAGCCGAAGCGGTAGGCACTGCCCAGGCCGAGCTTACCCTGGCGGTGGAGGGCGTGCACCCGCGGATCGGCCAGGGCCATCCGGTCGGCCACTTGCCCGGTGCCATCCGGCGAGTTGTCGTCGACGATCAGCACCTCCAGGCGGTCGCTGCCGGCCAGCACCTGGCCCACCAGCTTCTCGATGTTCTCCAGCTCGTTGTAGGTCGGGATTACCACCAGCGCCTTATCGCCCATCTTCACTCTCTTCGCTGGGTTCGGCCCTGCCCTTCGGCTTTCCCGGCATCCCGCACACGCCGATCAGAAGCACCACCGGGACCAGTTCGGCCAGGGTGAGCCAGAGCCGGGAGATCAGGGCTACCACCGTGGCGGTCACTTCGCCCAGGCTCGCGGCCAGAAGCCCCGTGAACATCGCCTCACGCACGCCGATCCCGCCGGGGGCGAACACGACCAGAAAACCGATAATGTAGCCGATGGCGTAAATCCCCACCGAGTCCGACAGTGCCAGGCCGGCATCCGGGACGATCGATAGGATAAAGTAATGGAAACAAAGCCCGTAAACAAGCCAGACGAGGACGTTGAGCGTGAACCAGAGCAGGAGGTCACGCTGGCTGTACAGTCCGATTGAAATTGGTTTGCCGCTGATCCGCGCCGCCAGTCCGAACAGCCGGTTCAACAGCGCCGGATGCAGGAATGCCAACACCACCGGCAGGCCGATCCAGGCCCAGGCAAGATATGTCGCGTATTTTCCCGCGGCCGAGACTGGAAAACACACCAGGCCGACTGCCGCCCCGGCGATCAGGCTGACCACGAACCCTACCACGCTCGCAGTGGCCGCCGCTGCCGCCGGGGCGCCCTCGGCCCGGGCCATGGCCGCCATCCCGGCAATCTGCCAGACCTTGCCCGGCAGGTAGCGCCCCAGGTTGGAGATAAACCAGATGTAGGCGGAACGCCAGAAGGGGATATCGGTGTGGGAAAGCGAACGAAAAACCAGTCGCCAGATCTGAGTGTTGGCGGTGTAGATCAGGGATATACCGATCAGGCTGGCGCTGAACGGGAACCAGTGCACATGCCAATCCACTTCGCCAAGCCGGTGCCAGTTGAGCACCAGATTGCGGTAGATCAGGTAATAGGCGATGATGAAGAGGACGAGCGACTGGCCGAGGCGCAGGGCTATTTTTTTCCGGTCCAACCTACCAGTCCTTTCGGTAAGCCGTCCAGCCGACCCAGGCCAGTGAAACCGCGAGCGCGACCAGGGTGATCCACTTGCCCCAGCGGTACGGCGCGCTCTCGTAGCGCAGCTCGATCTCGTGCCGGCCGGGTTCGAGATAGACCGCCCGCAGAGCCAACTCGGCCCGGTAGATTCTGGCCGGCCGGCCATCCACGGTCGCCCGCCAGTCCGGATGGTAAGCCTCGGCCAGGTACAGCAGGGCCGGCCGGTCGCATTCGGCGCTGACCGTCATCCGGCCCCACCGGTAAGCGGTGATTTCGGCCCGGGCCGTGCCCGGAGAGCCACCGTCCAGGACCGAGAGGTCGAAATCCGGCTGTTCGGCCAGGACCAGGGTCTGCCGCGGGTCGAAAGAGGGTTCGTTCAGCCGGTCGAGGAACTGCCGGTCATCGGCAAGCACCTCGGCGCGGGTGAAAAACATCAGCCGGGGCCAGGCCTCGGGATTTTCGTAAAGAACCCGGCGCGTGAGGTCGTCCTCGGCCACTTTCCGCAGGAAAGGGTACTCTTTTTCGAAGAACGGAGTGAGCTGGCTCTTGCGGAACATCACGTAATTGGCGGCCAGCAGGTTCCAGTAGCGCGGATGGGGGATGTCCACCGGCGGCCTCTGGCCGCCCTGGCTTGCCACCACGTTCCACTGGCGCGGATCGCGGGCCAGGTTGCGC
>JAZDIG010000109.1:0-12732 GCA_043805105.1 Candidatus Glassiibacteriota bacterium
GATAACTCGCTGCGGGACAGGGATCCGCATGAGGGCAATCATCATCGGGGCCGGGGACGTAGGTTTCCAGCTCGCCTCGCGCCTTTCCCAGCAGGGTGAAGAGATCGTGGTGGTGGACCTCGACCAGGAAAAAGTCGACCGTGTCGAGGACCACCTGGACGTGATCGCCCTGCAGGGCAGCGGCGTCGATTTCAGAATCCTCGAAAAAGCCGGTATCGCCATGAGCGACACCCTGATCGCGGTGAGCGACAACGACGAGGTGAACATCCTCGCCTGTCAGACCGCCCTGCGCTACAACATCCAGCACAAGGTCGCCAGGGTGGGCGGCGAGTACTATTACGGTGATTCACCGATGGCGCAGCGCGGGCTCCTGGGGGTGGATGTGCTGGTCAATCCCGAGGAAGCCTGCGCCAGGGAAATCCAGAACCTGCTCAACCTGGCCGCCGCCACCGAGGTGGTGGAGTTCGCCAAGGGCGAGGTGGTGCTGGTGGGGTTGAAAATCGGCAGCCGCTTCCTTTACCGGGATACGCCGCTCCACCGGATCGCCAGCGAATTCGAAAAGCACAATTTTCTGGTGACCGCTATCAGCCGCGGCGAACAGACGATTATCCCCGGCGGGGACGATGTGATCCGGGAAGGGGACCTGCTGTACGTGATCGGCAAGCGGGACGACACCGGTGAAATGCTGGCGCTGGCCGGCTTTGAAAACCGCAAGCTGCAGCGCGTGATGCTGGCCGGCGGTACGCCTGTCGCAGTGCGGCTGGCCGGCCTGCTGGAGGCCTCGGGCGCCACGCCGGTAATCTTCGAGGCCGACCGCAACCGCTGCGCCCAGCTCGCCGAACAGCTCAGCGCCAGCCTCGTGCTCAACGGCGATGCCACCGATCTGGACCTGCTCCAGAGCGAGGGGGTGGACGGGGTGGACGGCTTCGTGGCCCTGACCGAGGATGACGAGAACAACATGATTTCATGCTTGGTGGCTAAAAACCTGGGCGCGGTCAAGGCCATCGCCCAGATCAAGCGCCTGGAATACCTCACACTGGCCACCCGTATCGGAGTGGACGCCGTGGTCAGCCCGCACCTGGCGACCGTGAACGCCATTCTGGCCGCCACCCACAGCGAAAGGCTGCTGGCCCTGGCGACCCTGCGCGGGATGAGCGTGCAGATAATGGAAGTCTCGGTGCGCGAGGGCCTGCCCTATGTCGGCAAGCCGCTCAAGGACCTGAGCCTGCCGCCGGGCTGTATCATCGGCTCGGTGGTCCGCAGCGGGGCCACCCTGATTCCGCACGGCGATGACCATCTGGAGCCGGGTGACAAGGTGGTGGTCTTCACCCAGGACCGCCAGGCGAAAAAAGTGAGCAGGTATTTCCTGTGAGGCTTCAACCGGGCCGGCTGCCGGTTCACCGGTTGTCTGCTGAATTCCAACCAGCCCCGATCCATGAAAATCAAGCTCGTCCTCTACGTCATCGGTCTGCTCCAGGTGTTCGTCGGCCTGACCATGCTTTTGCCGGTCGCCTGCGCGGTTTATTACGCCGAACCCGCCCTGCGCGCGCTTCTCTGGTCGATGGCGATTACGGTTGGCAGTGGACTGGCCCTGGCCCTCTTCACGCGCCAGGAAACCGACATCCGGGTGCGCGAAGGATTCGCCATCGTCACTTTCGGCTGGGTGGTGACCGCGGCCTTCGGCTCCCTGCCCTTCCTGCTCACGGGATCAATCACCAGTTTCACCGATGCCTATTTCGAGACTCTGTCCGGGTTCACCACCACCGGCGCCTCGATCCTCTCCGACGTCGAGGCCCTGCCCCGCTCGGTTCTGCTTTGGCGCAGCCTCACCCATTGGCTGGGCGGCATGGGCATCATCGTCCTGTCCATCGCGATCCTCCCCTTTCTGGGCGTGGGCGGCATGCAGCTTTTCAAGGCGGAAGTGCCGGGTCCCACTCCCGACCGGCTCAAGCCCCGGATCAGCCAGACCGCCGGCCTGCTCTGGGCGGTCTACCTGCTGTTGACCGTGCTCGAAATTTTTTTCCTGACGGCCGGCGGCATGGACCTTTTCGACTCGACCAACCACGCCTTCGCCACTCTGGCCACCGGCGGCTTTTCGACGAAAAACCTTTCGGTGGGGCATTTCGAGAGCGCCTACATCCAGTACGTGATAGTTTTCTTCATGTTCATGGCCGGCGTGAATTTCTCCCTGCATTACCGCTGCCTTACCGGCCTGAAACCCGTCGTCTATTTCCGGGACCGCGAATGGGTGTTCTACCTGCTGATAATTTTCTGCGGGACCCTTCTGATCTTCCTGCAGAATTGGGCCGCCGGAGCCGGCTTCAGTGAGCTCAACTTCCGCCAGTGCCTGTTTCAGGTGGTTTCGATCGTCACCACCACCGGCTTCGCCACCACCGATTTCGATGCCTGGGCCCCTTTCAGCCGGATCATGCTCCTGTCCCTGATGTTCGTCGGCGGCTGCGCCGGCTCGACCGGCGGCGGGATGAAGGTGATCCGGCTGCTCTTGATCCTCAAGCACGGCCGCAGCGAACTGCGCAAGCTGCTGCATCCGCGGGCGGTGATGATGGTCAAGGTGAGCCGCATCCGGGTGCGGCCCGAGGTGATGTTGAACGTGCTGAGTTTTTTCACGCTCTACATCGCCCTCTTCATCTTCGCCTCCTTCTTCATGACCGCCCTGGGGCTGGATCTGGTCAGCGCCACCAGCAGCGTGGCCGCCACCCTGGGTAATATCGGTCCCGGCCTGGGCCAGGTGGGCCCGATGTTGAATTACAGCACCGTGCCGGTAACCGGCAAGTGGCTCCTGAGCTTCTGCATGCTGCTGGGCCGGCTCGAAATATTCACCGTAATCATTCTCTTCCTGCCCGAGGCCTGGAGGAAATTCTGAGGCCTCCGGCCAGCACCCTCTTCACTTTTTCGAAAAATCGATTATCTTTAGGTTATCGAATTATTTCAGCCCGCCGGAAGCCCACCGCCGGGTTTTTTTTCACTCGACTACGCCGGCCAGTCGGCAGACAACGGCAGGAACCATCCGGTGAAACACATCCGTAACTTCTGTATTATCGCCCACATCGACCACGGCAAGTCCACCCTGGCCGACCGGCTGCTGGAGCGGACCCATACGATCGAGGACCGGGAGATGCGCGAACAGGTACTCGACAGCATGGACCTCGAGCGCGAGCGGGGGATCACGATCAAGGCCCACGCCATCCGGATGGAATACGCCGCCCCGGACGGCGCGCGCTACCAGTTCAACCTGATCGACACCCCGGGGCACGTGGATTTCAACTACGAAGTGAGCCGCAGCCTGGCCGCCTGCGAGGGGGCTCTGCTGGTGGTGGATGCGGTCCAGGGCGTGCAGGCCCAGACCCTGTCCAACCTCCTGCTGGCCCTCGAACACGACCTGGCGATCATCCCGGTGATCAACAAGATCGATCTGGCGGCGGCCAGGATCGACCAGGTGGCCGGGGAGATGGAAGACCTGCTGGGCGTGGGCCGGGAGGACATCCTGCTGGTAAGCGCCAGACTGGGCACGGGGATCGAGCAGGTGCTGGAGGCGATCGTGCAGAGAATACCTCCGCCGGCGGGCAACCTGGACGGGCCGCTCAAGGCGCTGATCTTCGACAGCTCGTTCGACGCTTACCGCGGCGCGGTGCCGCTGGTGCGCGTGGTGGACGGCTACCTCGAAAAGGGGATGATGATAAAGCTTTTCGCCACCGGCGCCACTTACGAGGTGCTGGAAGTGGGCCTGCAGCGGCTCAAGCCGATTCCCACGCCGCGGCTGTCCGCCGGCGAGGTGGGCTACGTGGTGGCCCAGATCAAACGGCTTTCCCACGCGCGGGTGGGCGATACGATCGTCGAGGCCGACCGGCCGGCCGGGACCCCGCTGCCCGGCTACCGCGAAGTCAAGCCGATGGTGTTCGCCGCCATCTACCCGGTGGACAACGACCAGTACAACGATCTCAAGGAGGCCCTCGAACGGCTCAAGCTCAACGATGCCTCCCTGATCTACGAGCCGGAAACCTCTCTGGCCCTGGGCTTCGGCTTCCGCTGCGGCTTCCTCGGGCTGCTCCACATGGAAATCGTTCAGGAGCGGCTGCAGCGCGAGCATGACGTCAAGATCCTGGCCACCATGCCCAACGTGCGCTACCGGGTGGTCCTGACCGACGGCAGCGCCATCGAGCTTTCCAATCCGGCCGCCCTGCCCGACCGGGCGAAGGTGGAGGCGATCGAGGAGCCGTTCGTCAAGGTGAGGATCTTCATCCCCAGCGAATACGTGGGGGCGCTGATGGAGCTGTGCAACGAGCGGCGCGGGGAGTATGGCGAAATGATCTACCTCGACCAGTACAAGGTCGAGCTGGTCTATACCCTGCCCCTGTCCGAAATCCTCTTCGACTTCTACGACCGGCTCAAGACCGTGAGCCGCGGCTACGCCTCCTTCGACTACGAGCTGCAGGCCTTCCGGGTGGGCGACCTGGTGCGGCTGGACATCCTGATCAACGGCGAGCCGGTCGATGCCCTCAGCGCGATCATTCACTCCGGCAAGGCCCGGGCCTGGGGGGTGCGCCTGATCGAAAAGCTCAAGGAGCTGATCCCGCGGCAGCTCTTCGAGGTGGTGCTGCAGGCGGCGATCGGCGGGCGGGTGATCGCCCGCGAGGTGGTGCGGCCGCTGCGCAAGAACGTGACCGCCAAGTGCTACGGCGGGGACATTACCCGCAAGCGCAAGCTGCTGGAGCGTCAAAAGGAGGGCAAGCGCCGGATGAAGCAGGTGGGCCGGGTGGAAATCCCGCAGGAAGCCTTTCTGGCCGTACTGAAAATGGACTGAGCTGAAAATGCGAGCCGACCTTCATTTGCACAGCACGTGTTCCGACGGCAGCCTGCCGGTACCGGAGGTTATCGCCCTGGCCCGGGACAGGGACCTGGCCGTGATCGGAATCACCGACCACGATACGGTGTCCCATTTCGGGCTGGTGAACGAACACGGCCCGGGGTCGGGCCTGACGGTGGTGCCAGGGGTGGAATTCAGCACCCGTCTGGCCGAATACGAGCTGCACCTGATCGGCTACTGCGTGAACGAGCTCGATCCCGAGCTGGTTACCCATCTCGAGAAGGTGCGCCGCAAGCGGCTGGAGCGGGCCCGGGAAATCCTCGAACGGCTGGCCGCGCGCAACGTGTGCATCCCGCCGGAGGAGCTGGACCGCATCCCGGCCAACCGGACCATCGGCCGGGTGCTCATCGCACACCTGATCTACAACTACGGCTACGTGCGCTCTCCGGATGAAGCTTTCAACATATACATCGGCCGGAATGGTTCGGCCTACGTTCCGTACGCGCCGGCGGATGCCCGGGAGGTGGTCGAACTGATCGCGCGCACCGGCGGGGTAAGCGTATTCGCCCACCCCTCGCAGGAGGAGTTGGCGGCCGCCGCCGACACTCTCTGCGAAGCCGGCCTGCAGGGAATCGAGGCCTGGCGGCCCAGAGTCTACCGGGCCACGCTGAGGGCGATCAAGGCGAAGGCCGGCGAAAAGAAGCTGATCCTCACCGGCGGCAGCGACTGGCATTACGAGGGCGGTTACTACAGCCTGGGTGATTTCCACATCGACACCCGTCTGCTGGGCGAGTTTTTCGAGCTGGCCGGAATCTTTCCGAAAAGCCCGCACCACCAGCTGGATTAATCGATAAAAGCCGCTCCCCGCTAATAAAATGAAACTAATTGCAGCCGCCTGGTGTCATATTCTAAAGCCAGCAATCAGATCCACGCGTATATCCCTCATTCATGTCAGAACCCTGGAGGTCGACAGATGAACCGCTGCCAAGGAGCTTTCCTGCTGCTCCTCGTCCCGATTTTCCTTTATGCCGCGCCTGTATCCGCCGCTGAAACGAGCCGGCAGACGGCGATCCCCGCCCTGGTCGATTCACCGGTGCCTTTTTTCCATACCTACAACCTGACCAGCCTCTTCCCGGTGGGCCGGGTACCGGACGAAGAGAAAAAGCAGGGCGAAGAAAACGAAGTGCTGACGGTCGACGACTGTATCAAGGCCGCCCTGGAGAACAATCCGGCTTACGGCAAGGTGAGAGAGAACATGCGGGCCGCGGTGGCCCAGATTCTCACGGCCTGGGGCAACTACATTCCCACGGTCAGCTCCAGTTTCAACCTGAGCCAGAACAACCGCACCAGTTCATTTGTCGATCCCAGCGGCGTGCTGCGCACCTCCGGCGGTATCAGTAAGTCTACCGGCGGAGGGCTCAGCGCAAACCTGACTCTTTTCGATGCCGCCAGCCACTACTTCGATATGAAAAACGCCCACTATTTCGAAAAGGAGCGCAGCCAGCGCCTCACTTCCTCGGAAATCAGCCTGGTGGACCAGGTGCGCCGCGCTTATTTCGACGCCCTGCGCCAGCAGCAGCTTTTAACGGCGGCGCAGAACCAGGCGCAAAGCCGGCGCGACCAATTGCGTCTGGCGGAGGCCCGCTTTTCGGTGGGCAGCGTGACCCGGCTGGATGTGCTGCAGGCGCAGGTGGACGTGCGCGACCAGGAGCTGGTGATCCTCCAGTACGAAAACGCTCTGAAAAACACCAAGATGGCTCTCAACCAGTTGATGGGTTCCCAGCTGGCGCGGGATTTCAATCTGGTGGACAAATTTCCGCTGGTCGAAGTGATCTATAAAGTGGAGGAGCTGGTATTCGAGGCGCTCCAGCAGCACCCGGACGTCAAGGCGCTCGATCTGCAGATCAAGCAGCAGGAGAACGTACTCTGGATGGGGAGGCTGGCCTATCTGCCCACTATCAGCACCAGCCTCAGCTACTCGCGCAGTGCGGACGGCCTGGAGCTGATCCCCAACCAGGACAAGGGCCGGGGGCTGAGCGTGAGAATGAGCTGGAACATCTGGGACAGCTTCGGCCGCTTCAGCCGCAACCGCAATACCGAGATCCAGCTCAACAATATGCTCTTCGACCGTGTCAGCCTCCAGCTCAGTATCGAGCGCTACGTGCGCCAGTATTACCTCGACCTGACCCGGCTCTACGAACGCAACCGGGTGCTGGCCGAAAGCCGCGAGCTGAGGCGGCAGTCGCTGGACCTGGAGCAGGAGCGCTACCGGCTGGGCGCTTCCAGCATTCTCGAACTGCGCCAGTCACAGGTCGACTACGCGCAGGCCGAGTCCAACTACATCAATTCGGTCTACGACTACCACACCGCCCTCTCCACACTCAGTAACAGCGTGGGCCGCGACCTGATGACTGCCCACTGAACCGGGGCCGGAGAGCCGTATAATTACAAATTTTTCTTTTGACTTCGATAGCCCGCAGAATCCGATTCTGTGGGCTTTTCATCATAAATTCATGGTATAAAACAACTTACAGAGTCGTTTAAAGCCCGGTGGCCCGCAGAATGCCGTGATAAAAGGACTTGACGGGTTTCTGTTTAAGGCTTATATATATAAACGAATGTTTCAAGGCATTGCCGGCCGACTAACAGCCAGGCAGCATTTCGAATCGCCTTTCGACTTCGGACGTCGGATTCCGGCCAAATTAATAAAGCACGAATCCGGCTCGCAGGCTTGACATTCAATTGATGAGGGTATATAGTCGGTTAGGCAAGGGGCGCAGGCGGATTTGAGAGGAAGGACAGAATCGAGGCTGCGAAATCAGTTTCCAGTGTTTCCCCGCCACATTAAACTTTTTTTTGGAGGATTTCTCCATGACCAAAGCCGATCTTATCGACGCCGTAGCCAGTGAAGTCGGGATCTCCAAGAAGGCTGCTGCAGAAGCTATCGACAGCGTGTTCAGCCATGTCACCAAGGCGCTGAAAAAGGGCGGCAAGTACACGCACGTCGGCTTCGGCACGTTCGGCGTGGTGAAGAGGGCTGCCCGCGAAGGCCGCAACCCTCAGAGCGGCGCAACGATCAGGATTCCCGCCCGCAACGTCGTGAAGTTCACGGTTGGGAAAGCCCTTAAAGAATCGGTATAACTTCCTTATCCAGTCAAAAAAAACGGCGTGAACTCGATGTTCACGCCGTTTTTTTTATTTCCTGACTCGGCCTTTTTTAGCTTGGCTGGCTTTTTTCGGCCTGGACTTGCCGAACGTCCCGCGGTAGATTTTGCCGCGGCGGGTCCGCATATCGCCTTTACCCATTGCGCTGTGTTCCTTTCGAGATTGATGATGGCATCCGATAAATTCCGGGTGTCCCGCTGTCGTACTATTAAAATACAACTTTGCTTGAAAGCTATCAAGTCCCGGGTGATCGACTCCTTCCGGCGGCCGCCGGACTTGCACCTTTCACCATCAAATTCTGCAAAACTGTGCCGGCCCTGATATGTCTCCTGTACGCGACTGGCTCAAAAAGCATTGGATACTGCCGGGTATCGGCCTGGCCTGCCTGGCCGGTTACTATTTTCCGGCGGCGGGTGAGACGGTGGGCCGCTACCTGGGCCTGCTGGTCGGCGGGCTGATGTTTCTGATGGGCCTCGGGATCGGCTTCCGACGATTCCGCTCCCGCATGCGCTCAGGCAGAGAAGCCGCCTTCGTGCTGAGCCTGTCTTATCTGGTGGCTCCGCTGGTTGGCTGGGCCATGGCCAGGCTGTTCTTTTCCGGACAGCTGGCGATCTTTACCGGTCTGATTCTCAACGGCACAACCGCCACTACACTCAGCACCTGTGTGATTTTCACCAGGCTGGCGGGCGGGGATGAGGCGCTGGCGCTCTGGCTTTCGGTGCTTTCCAGCCTGGTGTGTACTTTCATCTCCCCGGTTCTGCTCTATTTCACCCTCGGCTCGGCAGTCGAGGTGCCGGTGGGCCTATTGATCGGACAACTGTTCCTGGTGCTTTTCATCCCGCTGTCGGCGGGGATGGTCCTGCGCCGGCTCGTGGGCGAGGCGCGTGTGGCCCCGGCGGGTCCGCTGTTGACCAGAGGCTGCACCCTGATCGTGCTGATTGTGGTCATGGTTGCGGTGTCCAGGAGCCGCGGCCTGATAGGCAGCTCCCAGGGACCGATCCTGATCGCCGCCGCCGGGGGGTTCCATCTGGCGATGCTCGCCGGCTGGGCCGGCCTGGTGCGCTTTACCGCTTTCACCCCCTCTCAAAAGATCGCCACCCTGTTCTGTTCCGTGCAAAAGACGCTTCAGGTGCCGGCCTTTCTGGCGATTCACGTGCTGCATCAGCCGGAGGCCGCCGCCGCACCGGTGGTCCACCATGTGATTCAGCTTGTTGTAGATTCGCTGCTGGTTTCATATCTTTCTTCCGGCAGACCGGAAAATCCGGCTGCGGAAGCAGAAATTGTCTGAATCCGTGAACCTGCCGCTTCCGGCTCGGGACGACTCGATGGCCAGTACCGCAGACACCGCCGGGCTGTTGGAAGTAAGGAACCTGCGGGTCACCCTCAGCTCCGGCATCCCGGCAGTGGACGGAGTCAGTTTTGAAATCGGCCGGGGCGAATGCGTGGCGCTGGTGGGTGAAAGCGGCTGCGGCAAGAGCCTCACCGCGCTGTCGCTGGTGCGGGCGGTCCCGCCGGAAGTGGGCGAGACCGCCGCCGAAATGATCTTGCTGGGAGACCGGCGAGTGGACCAGCTCGACCGCGGCGGCCTGCGCCGGGTGCGGGGCGGCAGGGTGGGGATGATCTTCCAGGAGCCCTCCGCCTGCCTCGACCCGCTCTTCACCGTGGGCAGCCAGATCGTCGAAACTATCCGCGCCCATCAGCCGGTCAGCCGCCCTCAGGCGCGGAAGAGGGCCCTGGCTGCGCTCGAGGAGGCCGGCCTGAGTGAATCCGGCCGGGTTTTCGACTCCTATCCGCACCAGCTCAGCGGCGGCCAGTGCCAGCGGGCGTTCATCGCCCTGGCGCTCGCTACCGACCCGGAGCTGTTAGTGGCGGACGAGCCCACCACGGCGCTGGATGTCACCGTGCAGCGCCGGATACTCGATCTGCTGGCCGAACTCCGCCGCCGGCGCGGCTTGTCGCTGCTCTTGATAACCCACAACCTGGCGGTGGTGGCCAGGCTGGCGGACAGGGTCCTGATGATGTACGCCGGCCAGGTGGTGGAGCTGGCCCCCGCCGGGGAGCTCTTTTCCACTCCGGCGCATCCCTATACCCAGGCCCTGCTCGAATGCCTGCCGGACGTAGACCATCCCAGGCCCGAGCCTCCCACTATCCCGGGAGTGGTCCCGCAGCCCGGAAACTGGCCCGCCGGCTGCCGCTTCCGGCCCCGCTGCCGACTCGCGGAAGAGGCCTGCGCTCAAGAGCAGATGCTGGAGCGGACCGGCCGCAGACTGGTGCGCTGCTGGAAAGCAGTGCGCAGCTCCGCCTCGGGAGAGGGCCGATGACCGCCGCAGCCCAGAGACCCCTGATCGAGTGCCTGGAGCTGGTCAAGAGCTACCGGCCCAGAAGCCTGGCGCAAAGGGGACGGCTCTTTACCGCCGTGGACCGGGTAAGCCTGTCCGTGGCTGGCGGTGAAACCCTGGCGCTGGTGGGGGAAAGCGGCTGCGGCAAGACCACCACCGGCAGGCTGCTGGTGCGGCTGGCCGAGGTGACTTCGGGCCGGGTTGTTTTCGACGGCACCGAAATCACCGGCCTGACTGAAAAAGAGCTCCGGCCGCTGCGCCGCCGCCTGCAGATTATATTCCAGGACCCGTTCAGTTCGCTCAATCCCCGTTTCACCATAGGCCGCATTGTCGGGGAGCCGCTGCGGATCCACGAGCATCTCTCCGGCCGCAGGCTCGAGGTGCGGGTCGTCGATCTGCTCGAGCGGGTGGGACTTGACCCGGCCGGCGCCCGGCGCTACCCTCACGAGTTCTCCGGAGGGCAGCGCCAGCGGATAGCGATCGCCCGGGCCGTAGCGGTCAACCCGGCCTTCGTCGTCGCCGATGAGCCGGTCTCCTCGCTCGACATCTCGGTCCAGGGCCAGATTCTGAAGCTCCTGATCGAGTTGAAACGCAGCATCGGCATGGCGATGCTCTTCATCTCCCACGATCTGGCCGTGGTCCGCCAGATCAGCGACCGGGTGGCGGTGATGTATCGCGGGAGAATCGTGGAGCAGGCGGCCACCGCCGAAATTTTTTCCAATCCGCTGCATCCTTACACCCGTCTATTGCTGCATTCCGTACTCAGGCCCGCGCCGGGCGGCAAAGATGTCCGGGAAAGCCCGCCGCTCCAGGAGACGCCCGCTGTGCCGCCCTCCGGAGCCAGATTGCGGCAGGCCGGGCCCGGGCACTGGGTCCTGGCCGAGGATTGAGTCTGGCACGGGCGGGGAGAAACGGCAGGAGAGCCATGTTTAATCAGATATATACCTGATTATTCAACTACCCACCGCCAAAATCGCCGGTGGACCGCAACCTGCCCGCCGTTGCTGAAGTTTAACAGCAGTGGCAATCTTTCCCGGGAGGTGGAAAGAAAAGTCTGAAACGAGACTTTCTCAGGGTGTCCGGGAGCCCGGTTATCAGTTTAATTTCTTGCCTAAAAAATACTTGACTTTATTCCGGACTTGGGGTAAGTTGAATTTCCATTTTTCGACCGAATACTCTTACCGGTAATTTCTCACTCAATTTCGCTTGGAGGGATCGGATTTATGGGCGCACTCAATTGGCTTATCTATAACGATTTCAGCCAATGGTTCTTTTCGACACCATTGGGTCAGTGGTCTCTGACCGGTGGCATCTTCATGATACCGCTGTGGACCTGTTCCATAGTCGGACTGGCAATGATCATAGTCAAATTCATTACCCTGCAGATGTCTTCGATGAGAACCCGGAAGCTTCTGACCCAGGTAAATAAGTTGATGGCGGATAAGGATATTCCGGGCGCCATCGGGCTTTGTGAAAGTACGACCGGTGCCGTATCGGCGATCATGCTTGCCGGTTTGCGCAAGGCCAAGGAAGGAAGCGAGCGGGTCATCCGGGCTATCGAAAATACCGGTACGATCGAGCTGGCCTTTCTCGAACGGGGACTGGTGGTGCTGGCTACGCTGGTGAGTATCGCACCGATGTTCGGCTTCCTGGGTACGGTTTCCGGTATGATCAACGCTTTCGCCGTTATCGAGAAACTCGGTGAAGTCTCTCCGCAAGCCGTGGCTGGTGGTATCAAGGAGGCGCTGATCACCACCGAGTTCGGCCTGGTCATCGCCATCCCGGTCCAGATTTGCCATAACTATTTTGTCTCCCGTATCGACCGGCTGATCCTGGATATGGAAGAAAGCTCCCAGAATATCGTCGAAGCGGTCGTCGCGCTGGAGGACACGAAGTAATTCTCAGTCCTGGCTCCGGACTGATTCCTGATCCGGGCAGCCTGTCTTCCGGGTTTTTTCAGATCGTACCAGGCGTTGATTTCAGTGAGGCTTTTCCACATATTTTAGATGTGGGGAGTTATATCAGTCCTCAGAGTTGATTGCCGGAGGTCGTTTTAATGCTGACACAGAAGGCAAGGAAAGCATCCAGTGGTATCCCTGTGGTTTCAATGGGTGATATCGCCTTTCTGCTGTTGATTTTCTTCCTGGTCACCACGGTTTTCAACGAGGAGAAAGGCCTGAGCTGGTCCTCCCGGAAGCCAAGGCACAGGAAATCCAGGTCAGCCAGAAGAACATGCTGCATATCATAGTGCAGCCCGACGGCCGGATCGTGCTCAAGAAAGGGAAAAACCCGGAAGAGGCGCCAATCCAGATCGATGGGCTTGCCGAGCGTATGCGGCAGGAAATCACGCTGAACCCGAACATTATCGCCGCGGTCAAAACTCATCCGGACGCCGAATACAAC
>JAZDIG010000110.1:0-2666 GCA_043805105.1 Candidatus Glassiibacteriota bacterium
GCCGTCGTGCAGGTTCAGCAGCACGTCGCTGCGGCTCATCAGCTCCTTGAGGATTTCCACGATCCGGGCTTCGATATCCTGGCGGCGGCCGTCGGCGAACTTGCGGTTCATGTCGCCGTTGGGGCCGCGCTCGTTCAGCAGGATGGCGTGGAAGTTGGCCCTCGGCACCACGATCAGGTTCCCTTTCTGCAGGGACAGGTCGGCGTAGAGGTCGGCCGACAGGTAGCCGCCGGGTTCATCGCCCTGGATCCCGCCGATAATCATCATGGTGGGGCCGGCGTCGTACCCGCGGATTTCGTATACATGCAGCTCGTAGTCCGTGTTCTCGAAGTAGGTCTTGTGCACGGTGTCGGCTCTAAGCCAGGCCGCAGCCGGAGCCAGCACGAACAGCAGGAACAGATTTTTCAGGGTGATTTGCATGTCCTGTTCAGTGCTTTCTTTAAACCTTGTCAGATAAACAAATGCTTTTCCGGGTACCATCTATTATACAAAATCCGGTGCCAGGAGTATAGTGTTCTATGAATTTAATCACCTACTGGGTTTTTATTGCCCCAGAGGCAGCATGAGCCATTTGGTGCCATCGTAGTAATAATAAGGGTATGGATCTTTTTCTGCTTGCAAGACGAAGATCCCCTGATGAGTTATTTCCGGGAGCTCTTCCAGGTTAACATGCAAGCGTTTTTGTCGCAAATCAGCCTTGCTGTATGGCCCATATGGGCGAATGCACCAGCTATATTCCAGTTCTGATTCTATTTCATATGACTTTTGCCATTGGGAGCCACTTTGACGGTATACTCTGTGTTTACCGATCAACATTGGCGCCAGAGTATCTCCGGAAGGGAAAACCCATATACTGCAACTGTCTTCGAGCGCCCCTCGAGGGATAGATAATACAGCGCAATCCATTGTATTCTTCCCAGTAAATGATCCAATCAATGTGTTGCCATACCGGGGCCGTCCACTGTATCCATATTCGCCATAATATGGGATAAGTAAATCCCTGGCCTCCAGCCATTTTACGACTATCTCAGGCAAGTCCCTGTCCTGAGCGGGTTCCTTGATCAATGTGTCTTTTGGGGCTGTCTTATAATCCGGCCCGGCAACCAGAGAACCGGACAAAACAAATACGAATGACAACACTATGACGGGAATTCGCATGGTGTACTCCTTTTGTTTAAAAGTGACGGCCTTACCCCTTCAGGCAGCAGTGCTTGTATTTCTTCCCCGATCCGCAGGGGCAGGGATCATTGCGGCTGGGCGCTCCGGAAGAGGCGTAAACCGGCGCTACCACCCCCTCCTGACGGTTGCGCACCATCCGCGCCAGCTCCACCAGACGTTCTCGCGTGTGGTCGAAAAAGAGCTTCAGGCCCTCACACAGGTAGCTCGGCCTGCCGAACCGCCCGCCGCCGGCCGTGATCCGGTCCTTGGGGCAGCCGCCGCAGCAGAGGTCCAGGTGTTCGCACTGAACGCAGGCTTCCGGGTAACTGCACTTGATTTCGGCGAATGAGCGCTGACGGTCGCTGGTGAATAGCTCGGCCAGGGGTGTCTCCAGCAGGTTCCCCAGCCGGTAGCGCTTCTCCACGAAAAAGTCGCAGGGGTACACTCCACCGTCCTTCTCCACCACCAGGTAATGGTCGCACTTTTCGCCGATATCACACAGGGAGAGCTGCGCCTGGCCCGATAGCTTTCCCACCACCGCATCGAACGTGCGCACCGATATCCGGTTCA
The DNA here is from genome assembly GCA_043805105.1 of Candidatus Glassiibacteriota bacterium. Taxonomy (GTDB): domain Bacteria; phylum Gemmatimonadota; class Glassbacteria; order GWA2-58-10; family GWA2-58-10; genus JAZDIG01. Next base: position 1,729 of record JAZDIG010000110.1, read on the forward strand.
CGTCGCCGGCGTAATACCATTCGTCGAAAATATCGCAGAGGAAACGGCCGTAGCCCTCGGCGCTGACATTCTGCGGGGCCGGCTCGCCCGTGTCCGGCAGGTATTCGGCGCAGGCGATGAACTGCAGGTGAGCGAACCCTTGCGCCACCAGCCAACGGTAGATTTCCCGGCCGCGGTCCTGGTTGGCGGTAGTGATCAGGCTGAGGATGTTGAACTGGACGTCGTGTTCCTGAAGCCGGCCGATTCCGGCCATCACCCGCTCGAAAGTGGGCCTGCCCCGCTGGTCGGTACGATAACGGTCGTGGATTTCGGCTGGACCGTCCAGGCTCACTCCCACTAGGAAGCTGTATTCGGCCAGGAACGCCGCCCATTCGCTGTCGATCAGAACTGCGTTGGTCTGCAGCGCATTGGCCACGGCCTGGCCGCCCCGGCCCGCCTGCATCTGGCATTCCACCGCCCGGCGGTAGAAATCGAGCCCCGCCAGGGTGGGTTCGCCTCCCTGCCAGGTGAACACGCTCACCGGGAAGCGGCAGCCCAGGTAGTCGAAGCACATCCGTTCGAGCACCGGCTGGGGCATCACCTTGAAACTGCGGTCGTAGCCCAGCGCCTGGTCCGTGTCCAGGTAGAAGCAGTAGCGGCAGTCGAGGTTACAGAGGCTGCCCACCGGCTTGACCAAAAGGGTGAAGGGTTTGGTTATTAATGTCTTTCGCATAATACTAAGTACTCTGGCTCGTAAGTTCGGTGACGTATTTTCCAACGATCTCACCGCGCGAGTTGCCATCATGAAACCTGGATGGCCTCAACTTTATGTCCGTAGAATGCGAGTCTCCGGAAATGTATGGTTTTATGTAGGGGCGCACCCATGTGTGCGCCCGAACCCACGGCCGGTGGGCGGACACATGGGTCCGCCCCTACGATAAGGATCATCACTGGTAAAT
>JAZDIG010000111.1:0-6333 GCA_043805105.1 Candidatus Glassiibacteriota bacterium
CATCTTGTGAAGCTGCATGGCCGCGCTGGTGCCGCCCATCGCGCCGAACTCCACGTTGCCGAACTTGTCCGCGGTCTGGCTGGCCGACACCGGCGTGCCATCCGCGTAGTGGATTCCCTCGCCGCAGGAGATCGAGCAGAAGCCGTATTTCCGGTAGCACTTTTCGACCCGGGCCAGGAACTTTTTCTTATCGAAAGACCGCTCGGGAATAAGTAGAATGTGAGGTGGGTCGGCTTCCTGGCGCTTGGCAGCCACCGCGGCGGCGGCCAGCCAGCCGGAGTCGCGGCCCACGGCCTGGTAGATCGAATACTGGTCCACCTTCTGCATGTCGCGCGCCAGGCGCCCGCCCTGCTGCACCGACAGGGCCACGTAGCGCGCCGCGCTCGGGTAGCCCGGCGTGTGGTCCGTGCCGAACAGGTCGTTGTCCACGGTCTTGGGCACGCCCACCCCGCAGAGCTCGTAGCCGTGCTTGCGGCAGTAGGTCTCCACCCGGTTGATCGTGTCCATCGAATCGTTGCCGCCGATCATGAAGAAGAAGCGGATATCGTTCTTCTTCAGGACTTTCAGGATTTTCGGAAAGTCAGGCTCCTTCAGCTTGTGGCGGCTGGAGCCCAGAGCGCTGGAGGGGGTCGATTTCAGCAGGCTGATCTGCCGGGTGTCTTCCTTCTTGAGGTCGACGAGCAGGTCCTGCATGAAGCCCTCGATCCCCCAGCGCATGCCGAAAATCCCGGTGATCGAATCCTGGCGCAGGGCCGCTTCCACCACTCCGGCCAGGCTCGCGTTGATCACGGTAGTGGGTCCGCCGCTCTGGCCGACCACTGCGTTTCCCTTGAGCATCACACTTCTCCCCAGATATAACGATGGTGGAACCGGTTTATAACTTAACCAGCAATGACGTTAAGGCTGCCATCGGCGTAGAAGGCCAGGCGGTCGTAGATTTTCACACCCTGCACCACGCGAGTGATCACCCCTGCCTCGGAGGGGCTGTCGGGCTTGAGGCCCACGGCCAGGGACTTGAAGACGCCCAGGCTCTGGCCCACGATCACGTAAGCCGGGCTCAGGTAGTCGTCCGGGACGTTCCGGCCGTGCTCGATCACCACATCGGCGGCGGCCTTGGTCGCGGCGTCCGCCTTGCGGCAGATCGCCAGCTTTTTCATCCCGATACCCTTCTTTTTCACGCCGTTCATCAGGTCGAGTTCGAAGCGGTGCACCAGCGGCTCCTCGCTCATCAGGAAGACCACCAGCGTGTCTTTGTGAACCACCGCCTCGGGACCGTGGCGCAGGCCGAGGAAGGTGTCGAACTTGCCCACCACCTTGCCATCGGTTTCCTCCTGCAGCTTGAGGTGGCATTCCTTGGCGCAGCCGTAGAGGGTGTTGGAGCCGAGAAAGACGGCGCGCTCGAATGGTTCGGCGCAGATTTTCTCCAGCACGCTGGTATATTTCTGCAGGATGACGTTACCGGCCTTGGCCAGCTCGTTGACCACCCCGGCGAACTTGGCCGTGTCGCCCAGGGAAGCGAAGTACTGGCCGGCGACCACCATGCTGCTGAAACTGGAAGTCATGGCCAGGCTCTTGTCGTTGGTCTTTTCCGGCAGCAGGATAACCAGGCAGCGCCCTTTCTTTTCGGCGCCCATCTTGGCCAGCTTGCCGTTCTTGTTGCAGGTGATGACGATATGCTTGATGTCGGCGCCGCTCTGTTCGCCCAGGACGAAAGTGCCCACGCTCTCCGGGCTGTTGCCGGAGCGGGCGAAATGGACCAGGAAGTACTTGCGGCCCGGCAGGAAGACCGCGGTCGGGTCGGTGATGAGCTCGGTAGTGCCCACCGCGCGCGCCTCGTAGCCGCTGTTCTTGTTGAACAGACCCTCCAGGCAGAGGCCGATGAAGGCGGAGGTGCCGGCGCCGGTGAGCAGGAACTTGCGGTCGGTTTCCCCGCCCAGGAACTTTATTATTTCATGCTTCTGCGCTTCAAGGATCTTCAGAGTTTCCAGCCACATGGCCGGCTGCTGGTAGATTTCGGCCGGAGTGTATTCCGTGCCCCGCTTTTTCCTCTCGCCAGCCGGGGCCTTGATCAGCTTGAGCAGAGAATCCGCCATCTCCTCCTCCATATCATTAAAGTTTGCGAAAAGTACTTAAGAGCTAAAAGCGTGTAGAATTAATCTCGCCTTTAAGGAAGAAACATGGATTGTAGGGGCGACGCATGCGTCACCCCTACGGTAAAACATTGCACTTTAGATAATTACAAAGATTCTTACCGTAATGCTTCTCTATCGATTATCCATTTTTACGACAACGGAAAATTTTTTCAACACACTTCCAAAACAATCCTTACTTAGCTACGAAATTCAGCCCTGGCGCGCAATTCGCCTGGCTTCCGCCATGGCCACGGCGAAATCCCGCACGTCCAGCGGGTAGAAAGACGGAATATTTTCATCGCGGGCGATCTTTTCGGCGTTCGTGCCTTTCTGGGCGGCCATCAGGGTTTTGTCCAGCGACTTGGGAATGTCGCTGCGCTTGTCGCCGATAATGACCGAAAGGAAGTTGTCGTTGCCGAACGCATCGCGGCCGAAAGCCCGCAGGCCGGCATCCTTCGAGTAGTTGCCCTCCTCGACTTTCGGCGCAATCAGGTCCACTCCGAAATCCTCGTAGACCAGGGCCTTGCGGCCCGAACGCTCCTCGAACAGCGGGACTACACTCTTGAGTTTTTCGAAGTCGAAACCCGGGGCATCCACTTCATCGATCCAGAGCGCCAGCCGGCCGGGGGCCGGACGTTCCACGCGCACGCTTATCAGGGGGTGCTTTTTGACCAGCGCCTGGTAGAGGCCCTTCATGTTTTTCACATCGTCAGCGAACTCGATCCGGCCGCCGGCCTGGTCCAGCTTGGCTCGGGAGCCGTTATCCGTGATTGCCTGGAAGAGCTGTTTCAGGGTGGGCCGGCGGCCCTTGACCAGCGGATGCTGGAGCAGGTTGCCGTTCCGGTCGCCCTCGATGTAGATCGCGCCGGCGCCCGTGCTGAAGTTGCCTTGCAGGGCCACCTTGACGCCGGTGGCAGCCGCGCTGGTCAGGACATTTCGCACGAAATTGAACGCCTCGTCATCGCTGTAGGGATACAGGTAAGTGAACTTGCCACCGCGCTCGAACACCATGCCGTATTCGCCCACCGTGCCCAGGCCCTCCACCTTCAGCCGGTTTTCCTTGAAGAATTCCATCGAATTGAGGTCCCAGCCGGTGCAGAGGGTGACCGCGAAGCCCTTCTGGCCGATCAGGTAAGTAATCGCCTCGGCCGCACCCGGATAGGGATTCAGCTCGCTGTCGTCGCAGTCCACTATGGGGCCGTTGACGTCCAGGCCGCAGACGATGTTGCCGCTCAGCTCGCGGCCGGTCTTTTTCCCCACTGCGAGAATTTCCGCGATCAGGGCCTTGAGCCGGTCTTTGTCGAGCTTCAGCTTGTCGGCCATCGCTTCCGCCGACTTCGAAAGGACAACCGAGGACTTAGCCATGTAACCTCCAAATCATTCGCCTTCTTGCTCCGATTTCCGCTTAATAAATGACTCCGCTATTTTCTACAATCAGAATTATTCACAGAATATCATAAATCCCCGTAGGGGTGGATCCCCGTGTCCGCCCGTTGTTCTGGAATATCTCGATGGTAAGCGGGCGCACACACGGGTGCGCCCCTACATAAGAAAAATTTTAATGAATAATCCCGGCTAAAAAGCGCGGGGAGTGACCGTGATCGTGCTGGTCTTCTTCTCTCCGGGTTCGATCGCCACCACGCCCACCTTGCGATCGAACGGCTCCTGGTCTTCGCGGTCGTCCATTCCCTGCCAGGGTTCGATACAGATAAACTCGTCCCCCGGCTCGCTCCAGAACCCCAAGTGGGGCAGGTCCGGGAAGTCGACTTTGATCGTTACGCCGGCAGCCGGGTCCTCCAGGGTCACCGTGCGCAGGGCCGGGTCGTCGATCTCGTACATCAGGGTAGCCTCCAGCTCCTTTTCGGTCCAGCTCAGCGGCCCGCCCACTTTAACCAGGCTGGTCTCACCGGTCAGACGGCAATGTTCGTTGTTGTGCCAGCGGCGGATTTCACCCGGCGGGAAAACCAGCCGGCAATCCAGCTTGCCGCCTTTGCCGGGGATCACCGGGGTGCGGAAACCGGGGTGCCAGCCCCAGCAGCAATACATTGTTTCCCTGCCGGGATTCGAAACCAGAAACGTGACTTTGAGGACGTTGCCGATCAGTTCGTATTCGAGATCGAGCTGGAAATCGAACGGGTAGTATTCGCGGGTATAGCTGTTGGCACTCAGACGGTAACGGATACGGCCGCTTCCCTCGTGCGAGCTTTCGATCAACTCGAAATCGCTGTGGCGGGCCACGCCGTGGTTGCCGGGAGTACGGATAAGCTTGTGGTCAAGCCGGCTTTCCTTATTTTTCAATCCGCCGACTATTGGAAACAGGATCGTGGCGTGGTTTTTCCAGCCTTTTTCGGGAGGCCCGGCCTGGCTGTCGCGGTACATCAGGGGGATTTCCTCGCCTTTCCTGCTTTTAATCCGGTAGCCGATCACTTCGCAGCCGTGACGGTTGATTACGATCCGGCTGCCGGTTTCATCACACTCCATCCGGTCGATCTTACGCTCGTTATCGATAGTAATCGTGTAGGAACTCATGTAGACATCTCCTGAGAGCCTCTGGCCGAAAGGCGATATAAACTGGATTGAAATCGCCTGATGGCCGTGGCGGGCAGTTACTGTAAGGGGGCCTGATAGTCAGAAAGAATTTTGAATATAATAACACCATCCGTATTAGTCAAAAATTATTGACAGCGGGGAATAACCGTGCTTTTATAAGCCGATTCCATCTTTTCAAGCAGGCTTTTACAATAACAACATTCCACCTGAAATATTCATAGCTCCATGATCGTTCACCGCCACAGCCTGTTGGAGGGCGCCCGCGCCGCCCTGGGCACCGCCGTGATCGTGGATGTCTTCCGGGCCTTCACCTGCGCCAGTCTCCTGCTGGATTTCGACGTCACGGAGCTGCTCCTGGCCGAAAACCCGGAGGATGCGCTACGGCTCAAGCGCGACCACGGCTGCCTGGCCCTGGGCGAAGTGGAGGGTGTGATGGTCGAGGGCTTTGACCTGGGCAATTCGCCGGCTGATATCGCCCGCAGCGGCAGGGATTTCTTCGCGGGCCGCAAGGCCGTGCTGAGAACATCGGCGGGAGTGAAAGGCGTGTTCGCTGCGGCCGGGCGCTGCGACCGGATTTACGCGGCAAGCTACACCACGGTGAGCGCCCTGGCGAAAGTGTTGAAAAATTCCGGGGCCGCCGAGGTCCACATCGCGGCCATGGGCTGGAGCGGCCGGAACCGGACTCCGGAGGACGAGCAATGCGCCCGCTGCCTCCACAGCCTGCTCGACCCGGCCGTCTCCTACGACCACGCCTCGGCCCTGGCCGAGATCCTGACCCACGAGAGCGCGCTGAAGTTCCTGCGCGGCGACAAGCCCCACTTCCCAGCCGCAGACGTCGCCTGGTGCCTGCAGAAAGACCTTTTCGCTTTCGCCATGAAAGTGGACCTGGATGGAAAAGCCGTGGTCCTGCGGAAAGAGTACTGACCGACCGCCGGCGTTCACTCGGACGGCACAACGTGGAAGCCCGCGGGAATGGGGAAGAAGAGCGGGGGCGGAGTTTCGGGAATGGGCTCCATCGGTGGGGCGGGCCGGCACGTTCATTGCGGACCGCCGCCCTCGCGGCCAATCCTGCGCCTGTGGCTCTGGCAATGAACGTGCCGGCCCGCCTCCCTCCACAGCCGGATAATCCCGCCGAAGTCTTCGGTGACTGCCAAGGGCAGTGCTTTCGGGCATCCTGCCTGACGCTTTTCTGCCTACCGCGCAGGCTTACCCCGAAGCAACTTTCAGGGAGTTACCTTCAGGCCCGTCTCGACGTCGGCCGGAAATGGATCACTGCTCTTCCTGTTCTTCTTCCGGTTCGGGAGCCCGGCCGCCGTCTTCAGTCGCGATCTGCAGGTTGGCGTTGGACGCGGTCGTCTTGCCGCCTTTGCGGGCCAGGTAGGACGGTATCTTCTCGTGGCTTCCGGGGGTGATGATTTCATCGAAGCCGTTCTTGCCGGCGATCGCCATACCGATAAACATAATTCCACCACCGAACAGAGCGGCCTCCGCCAGTCGATCGAAAAGCATGTAGTACAGAATGCCGACCAGGGCGGCAAGCCCGAGCACGATGGGCAGGGCGATCAGCATCTTCCGGATTGCGTTGTTCATCCGGATGCCGCCGGCCAGTGAATCGATGAAATACCTGACCACGCCGGATACGGCCTTGATA